>JAGWYI010000577.1 GCA_018969455.1 Bacteroidota bacterium
TTGCCTGGCGCCAAAATCTTTACCTTTCATATATCCCGAAGGTTTTAAAACAGTTTCTAAGCATAATTTCTCGCAATTGCAGGATAAACCCCATCTCCGCAAAATTGGGTCTTTTCTCCATTTTCATGCGGATAAAAAAAGGTTTTCCTACAATTTGTACCAATGATTGTTGCATGAAACGAAATCAGGTGTTTTTTGATAGAGGTAAAAATCTGCGGGTTTTAGCAAAAACTCGTCGAGGTAGAATTTCCCACGGGCATTTTGCGGTTTTACGACTACTTGTATGTTGGTTTCAGGGCCATCGAGGTGCAAAATATATTCCAGCAACAACCAGCCTTTAACAATCGCTTTCATGTGTTGATGCGGGGCGTAGGTTTCCTGTTTTGGCATACGTTCTGCCTTTGGATCCTTGAGTAGAACCTCAACTTCGGGGCAAACATTCAAGTCTTCACCGGTCTTTACCCACATCGAGAAGCTGTAATCTCCGGAAGGCAAGGTCAGGTTGCACAATGACAAAGAATCGCTTAAAGGGCCAACGTAAGCGCCTTTCCCTTGAAAAACGAATTTACTGGTTTCAAGTGAATCGAAGGATTGGTAGAAGTACTTGGCATTGGGCTTGGTTGCATTCCAGGCGTATTGGGTGGGGAAGTTTGCCTTTTTTTGCATATCCCGGTATACGAGTTGGGCGAATTGCCTTTGGTATGCCTTAATACTATCGGGGAAAATGGAGAAAATGCGCATTTCGGGGCTGTTATACACCAAGCTTGCCTTTTCAATGAGATGGGGATAATTTTTAATTTTTTCTGTTTCGGTAGGTTCAACCATCACAGCAATGGGTCGGTTATCGGGAAAATCGTCGAGGATGGCTGGTGGCTCGCAGCATTCAAGAGCCAGTTGAATGGATTTGGAGGCTTGTGAAAGCGAGGTTCGGCTCATAAACACTCCCATATCTGGCACACCAGTGTGGTAGGCTGTTAAAAACATATCGGAAAACGACCAGTAATAGATGTCGAAAATATAGTTTTCTGATCCAATATGGTAATAAGGAACCGGCATCAGCGCTTGAAACTGGGAAAAATCAATTTTTTTGAGCCAATGGTTATCGGTTTTGGCCACATTTTCCAGTTTGGTGTAATTGGGTTCCAGGTTGATGTGTTTGATACGCATCAAGTCAAAGGCTTCAAAAGAAAGGGTAAGGATTGCTCCTACCAGCAAACCACGGCGTACAGGTTGGGGTAAATTTCCGTATTGTTTGAATCGTTGGGTGTAATTCCACAAAATATAGAAAGCGAGCACATTGGCCACGTAATAATAGGGCCAGGTAAAGCGCCCCAAACTTCGCAATTGTCGGAGTGGGCCAACGTATTCGACGAGCCAATTCAAGCCTGGAATACTAAAGGGAAGCCCGTGTGCAATGAGCAAAAGGATGGAAGCAGCAAAAAAGCTCCCATAAAGAAAATGCTGATGTACCCGGTGGTAGGCCGCTTCGGTCCATTTGGGATGGAACATTTTAAAACGAATAAACAACAGAAAAAGGGTAAAAATAGTGGCCACCCAACCTATGTTGGTAAGTGCTTCGGGTTCCAGATCGGGGAAGGCGTAAACATGTTTTTTTATGAAACGGAAGAACTCAGATTTTTCGTAGGGAAGAAAAGTACCGTACCATTTGGCAATGTAAAAAGTAAACCCGTTGGGATAGGCAGAACGATCGGACGCATAATTGGACCAATGTACCCACAAATTGAGCAGGGTAAAAGGAAGCACCACCATGATCAGGTAATGATAAAACCGCAATCGGATGTTGCGCCAACTGGAATCTGCAACCATATGCCACAACAAGTATAAACCCAAAAACAAGGCACTGATACCCAGGTAATAAAAATGAATTTGACCAGCAAACCAAACGGTAATTCCAATTAGGAGGCTTTGATACCGGCGGCTATAATACATTTCATAATTACTCAATTGAAGCAACAAAAGTGGAATTACCCAGGTATGTGCCAGTGACCCGGAATCCAGTACATGGTGGTATTGCGGGGAAAGGAAGGTAATTCCCAGCGAAACAATTGCAGCATACCATATGGGTACGTGCAATTTTCTGAACAAAAGGAACAATATTCCACTTCCCAATAGAAATGCAATCGCCCGAAATACATTCATCCAGAACAAAACCGTCCCATTTAAATTTTGCACATGTTTACTCCACCACATCAGGGTGTTGACGAGAATGGGTTGCATATCGGTAAAAAGGACATGATCGCCATAGGGGTAGTTCATTCCGCTGAAATGCAGGTAGCTGGAATCGTACCGCAGATGGTATGCTCCTGAGAGCGTATTTTTAAACCCATCAGGGCCAGCCCCCACAAAAAAATCGTTGGGATGTTGCATCCACACATGATGTTTTACATACATCAAGGCAAAAGCAATTCCCAACACCAGCCAAAACCCCCAAAAAGTGTGGGAGCGTTTGGGGCGAAACAGATCGTTCAGGCCTGTTTCAATGGGTCGGAGTGGATGATTGTTCATAAAATGGGCTCTATCTGGATGGGGCTTATCTTTTTAGCATTAAGTATAAAAAATTGCGCACTTCTGGTAGAAGAACGTGCATATTTACCTTGCTGAAAACAACGCCTTTTCTCAAAACAACTGGAACAGGGGTTACAGGGATGCGTTTTTTTGCCATCATCAAAAACTCGAGATCGAACAAAAATCGGTCGATGGTGGTTTCCAGAAATAAAGCTTTCCCCCGGTTGTCAAACCCCTTTAATCCACATTGGGAGTCCTCAACAGGTTGTAGCAACAAA
>JAGWYI010000022.1 GCA_018969455.1 Bacteroidota bacterium
TTCGCCGGATTTTGTGGATAAATCAGGATGGATTTCGCTGATTTATATTGATTTATAAAGATCGTTATGCACAAAATCTGGCGGCGTAACATATATTCAGGGTATACGATAAAAAGGGTATCTTATGGTTGATAAAAAAAATCAATCATTTGATACCCTTTTTCATTTAATTCTATATTTTTGCTCTAAATAACTGATTGTCAGGCACAAGCCAGTTTCTTTTAATCCCGCTTCAAGCGCAAGTCGCTGATCTTGAAAATTATATTGATTAAATATATTTTTCATAAAATCAAAACACGTATGAAAAAATTAATCCCGCTTTTCCTGGCGCTGCGCTGCGCTACATGGGGTTTTACGCAAAATTGCCCCCAGATCCTGAGTTGTCAACAAGGGATTCAGGTTTTTTGTGATTTTTCAGGCAACGATACCCTACTCTGGAATGCAGCGCCCGCTACATTCAGCCCCGACCATCAAAGTCCCGACCTGTATGAAGGGGTGGCAACCCTGAGTCTGAACGTGCTGGGATGTAAAAGCGCCGGCCCGTTAAAAATCGCTTTTAAACTCTTCCTCGATTTGAACCAGGATAACCTGGAAGAGACGGTCATTTCCAGCGCTCAACTGCCTCAAAGTGGATATTTCCTGTACAACAATGCTTTTGAACTAAATGGACCAGGTGGAACACCTTATTTTTTTGACAGGCGGACCGTCACCGACTCCCTGCGGTATTCATTCGACTTGCAAATCAAGGAACAGGGTGATACCAGCATCGCCTCCATCATCTGGCACAATCTTGCATTTCCAAATGCTACAATCACCCCGCGCTTGCCAGAGGGAAAGCATCGCATTGAGTGGACCGTTGAACAAGGCGGACAAAGTACATCGTGTGGATATTTAATTCGAATTCGTGATTGTTCGGCGCCGCTTGTATTTTGTAAAAATTCCATTTCCGCCTCTATCAATCCCGATAATGCGCTGGCTGAAATTCCGGTTTCGACGCTTTTAGATTATGTGAGCGACAATGTTACGCCAAATGCGTTGCTGGATTATGGCATACGACGTGCCAATACAGGTATCGGTTTTCCTGTCGATAGCAATGGGGTGGCGCAATCCACTTTGAAACTGGGCTGCGCATTCAATGGTAGCACCCAAATTGCAGAGGTTTGGGTAAAAGACAAGGCTGGAAATACCAGCACTTGCGAAACGGTTGTGGCTGTCGAGGCTGGCTCTGTCGCCTGTGTACTCGATCCTCCCAAAATATGCGCCGTGCCTTACAACAACAAGGATGCTATGATGGATGGCGTACAATACCGCTTGATTTGGACAGAGGCCGATTCAATGGAGCATTATTATCAAATGCCCAACATCAACCCGGCATGTTCCGAACTGGACTCTTTCCCCGAGTCTGATTATTTCAGTATAGAACCCTTCAAAGATACTTACCCCCTCAACGGCATCTCCACCTACGATCTGGTGCTGATGTCGCGGCATATTCTGAACATCCAGCCCCTCGATGCCGCATGGAAAATAATTGCGGCCGATGTAAATCGAAGCGGAAGTGTCACCAATTTTGATGTTGTAGAAACACGCAAATTGCTGCTTGGCTTGAATGATCGATTCCCCAACAGCCCTTCATGGCGCTTTTATGCTGCTTATTGCCAATTTCCACCCAATCCTTTTGATGGTTGGTGCCCCTGGGTACTCACGCTGGATTATTTACCCAAAGAAAATTACGCATCATCTTATTATTTCTATGGATTGAAGGTGGGAGATGTTAATGGAAATGCACAATTGGTTGATTCACTTGTAAACAAAGAACTGGAAACCCGCGCTGAGCAAGTCTTGCAGTGCCCGGATACGCTTTTGGAAGCGGGCGCCGAAGCAACCGTACCTTTTTACGTGCGCGGAGGGGCAGAATGGTTGGGTTGTCAGATGGAAATTTCCTACAATCCGGAACAGGTAGAAATTGAGTCTCTCAAGCCTGGCATGATGGGCAGATTGAGCCCCGATCAAATGGCTCTGCCAACTCAAGGCCGTTTTGCCCTGAGCTGGAGCGATGCACTTCCGCTGATTTTAACGCCTGAAGATGCGCTTTTTAGCCTCCGTATCCGGGCCAAACATGCGTTTCGCTTGTCGGAAGTGTTTAATATAAACGAAGATCGTTTAAAAGCCGAATCCTACAACGTTCAGGGAGAAGCGATAAAACTGCTTCTTGATTTTGACAGCAAAGAAACTGCCCGCTCTAGTCATACCATTTGGCCCCCACAACCCAATCCGACCAGCGCAGGTACGCATTTTACCGTACAAATGAAAAAAGAAGATTCCCTCGTCTTACAGGTTTACGACCTGCAAGGCAAAATAAAATATGAATTTCGACAGGTGTTGCCTGCTGGGAATCATTTGCTCGAAATTCCCGAAAATGCCTTGCAAACCAGTGGCTTGTATGGCTGGACCATCACAACAGGCGACGTAAAAAACAGCGGGAAACTGATTCGGCTGTAGTCGTTTGGCAGCGCTGCGCTGCATTTCGAAATTGGAAAGTACATAGTAAGTTATTCGGATCATTTTCAAACCCGAACAGATGTAACATCTGTCGGGTTTGTACATTTTTGGGATACAAAAACTTAACCAAATAGACCTAACTTGCGAACGAATTAAGGAAGTGAAACCTTAAGACAATATTTTGTTTTCAATTTAAATTAAATTTTATGAATGCCAAGCCAAAATTTGGAAAAAGCGCCTTTCTTTTGATTGGAGCCTTGTTTTTTGAGAATTCATTATTCTGCCAGACCTTTTCCTATACCGATTCCTCTATTTGTATGGTAAATTATTGGGGTAATGGCGTTCAATATGCGGTAATAAGACTAGAAGGTACGACTGTATCTGGTGATAATTTCAACGTAATTCCTTATCCAAGTTTTCAGACTTATTGTTTTGCGCTTCCCTACAGTTGGGATCAAATTGATCAATTACGCTTGACACCTGTTCAAGATGACAATTTTTTAAACGGTGTTTCAACTTATGATCGGATTTTAATAAAAAGACACATAACCAAAGTGGAACCGTTCAACAACCCTTACCAGCATTTGGCTGCCGATGTTAACAAAAGCGGTTTCATCAATGGATTAGATAACATTGAATTGATGAATTTGTTATTGGGGATATATGTTGAATTGCCACATAACACCAGTCATATTTTCGTGCCTGCGACCTTCAATTTTCCGGATCCATTTAACCCGCTGATTACTCCTTATCCGGAAAGCATCACCAAGGATTCCCTTGTAAAATATTCGACCTATGCATTTAAAGCGGTGAAAGTAGGGGACATCAATGGTACTCCTTATAATTTATTGCCCAATTCAGCAGATACTCGGGCTTCGCAAATGCTAAATTGTCCGGAAATGAACCTGGAAACGGGAAAAGTCTATCAAATTCCGATAATGACAAGCTCGGATTGCAATTGGTACGGTTGCCAATTGGCGATTCAATCGATACCCGGAAATTTGGAAATTCTGGAAGTTATCCCGGGCAATTTGCCGGAACTGGATATTAATTCCTTTGCCGTAGATAAAAATCATGTTGTTTGCAGTTGGGCATACGAGCATACGTTTGCCATGCAAGAAAATGAAAAGCTGTTCGAAATTCGGGTGCGGGCGCTGAAAGATGCGCCATTATCTGCCTCCATTTTGTTGAACAACAGTCGAATAAAGCCGGAAGCTTATGACTATCTGGATGAAAATCCCCTTCCTTTAGGTTTAAATTTTATTTCCAAAACAGACCGCCAATTGGCTGGAATTGGCATACCACAACCCAACCCGACCACTGACGCCATTCAGATTCCAGTGGTTTTGGCATCTGCAAATGCTGTTGAATTGTTTGTGTATGACCTGACTGGACGCCTCGTTTTCCAACAAAAATCCTGGATGGAGGCGGGCGCTGCACAAATTACCATTCCGGCATCCGCACTTTCTCAAAAGGGCATGTACCAATACAAGATTGCCGCTGGCGAATTGCAGCGCAGCGGTACTTTAATCAAACAATAACAACGCTCCGTTCAGGGTTTTCTGGAAGGTTTGGGATCCAGCCCTTGTGCATTCCCGGCCTTCCAGGACCAAAACAGCGCGATGCTGCCAACAACTGTAAATGCGATGGGCAGGGTAGTGGCCTTTGCCAGAAAACCGATGGCGGTGGGTCCTGCCAGAAAAGTAGCCATGGCAAAAGTATTCATCGTCGCCAGTCCGGCCCCTGGCGCCATCCCGGGTGCGCGCGCGGCAGCTGCGTACAAAATTGGCGCTCCCAGCGAAACGCCGGCCCCCACCAGCGCAAATCCGGTCAGGGTGGTCCAGATTCCTGGTAAAAACACGGCAAATCCAAAACCCAGCGCGACCAGGGCGCCACCTGCCCGCAAAATTTGCTGGCTCCCATAACGCAACAGCAGCATATCGCCGGCCATTCGGCCCGAGGCCATAAAAAAAGCGTAAGCGGCAAAACCCCATCCTACCAGCCAGGCCGGCGCCGCAACAATGTCGCGCATGTACACAGCCGCCCAATCGGCCATGGCCCCTTCTGCCAGATTGGTACACAAACTCAACACAATCAACCCCCACAAAACCGCATTCGGCCACAGAAAAGTGGCGCCATCACCCGATTCCTGGTTTTCTTCCCGGATGCTTAAAAGCGCTTTTCTCTGGCCCAATCCTGCAAAAAACACCAGTCCGGTCACAAAAGCCATGTGCCAAACGGCCGGAACGCCAAGCCCTGTTGCGGTACTGCCCATGGCCGAACCCGACATGGCGCCCAATGACCACATGCCGTGGCAGGTAGACATAATGCGCATTTTTTCCTGATGCTCAATCGAGGTTGCACAAGTGTTCATGGCCACATTCAGGATGGAAAAAAACAAACCGCAGAAAAATAGCGCCAAACCGGTCAGCCATACGCTGGGCATGGCGATGGGCAAGGCAAATGACGCAGACGACAGGGCAAGGGAATAAATGGTGGTTTGCCGCATTCCGTACCGCCCGATCATCCAGGCCGCCAGGGGGTTGGCCAGCGTGATGCCCAGGGGCAAGGTGAACAGCAATAAACCCAATTGAGCCGCATCCAGCCCGAATTTGGACTTAACCGTGGGAATGAGGGCCGACCATGAGCCGTATAAAAAGCCGTCGGCGGCAAAAACCAGTCCGACTGCCCGGCTGCGGGCATGCGAAAAAAAAGTGCTGAAGTGCTGGAAAAAGACAGACATAAGGTGCATTTTGCAGCGCAAAACTACGCCTGTCCCCGTAGAATCTGCTTATTTTTTGTGAAATTGTAGAATCGTCTATGCCCGCTGATAAATTTGAAATGTTTGCCAACCGACTCGAAAAAGTAAACCGAAACATCGGAAAATGGGCGCGAAAACAAGGAATCACCTGTTATCGAATTTATGACGATGATATGCCCGAATTTCCGCTGGCTGTTGACGTGTATGATACCATTTTACATGTGGCCGAATACGAACGTCCACATGGCCTGGACCCAGAGGCACATGTCGCCTGGTTGCAAGGCAGTGTGGATGTACTCGCCCGGGTACTCGGTTTTGACCCCTCCATGATTTTTCTCAAATTTCGTCAAAGGCAAAAAGGGCTTCAGCAATATGAACGATTTGCCAGGGTGGGAGCGGAGTTTGTGGTAAGAGAAAACGGCCTCAAGTTTATTATTAACCCCAGTGATTACCTCGATGTGGGTTTGTTTTTGGATCACCGAAACACCCGACAAATGGTGCGGGAGCAAGCCCATCAGGCGCGCGTGCTCAATTTGTTTGCGTACACCGGCTCTTTTTCCGTATACGCCGCTGCAGGTGGCGCTGCCGAAACCCTTACCGTAGACCTGTCAAATACCTACTTGCGGTGGGCTGATCGGAATATGGTTTACAACGGTTTCTCAGGCCCTCAGCATCGATTCCTGCAAGCCGATGTCCTCGCATGGCTTGAAAACGCCCCGCCTGCATTATGGGACCTCATTGTGCTCGACCCGCCCACTTTTTCCAACAGCAAACGCATGGATGGTACCCTCGATGTGCAACGCGACCATGTATGGATGCTGCAAAAATGCCTTGGAAGGCTGGCGCCCGGCGGGAAATTGTTTTTTTCTACAAATTTCAGAAAATTTAAAATGGACAAGGAGGCAATTCCGGCTGTAATTCAGGATATTAGCGCACAAACTGTACCCAATGATTTCAGAAACAAAAAGATACATCAGTGTTTTGTTTTGCAACTGTAATCTCATGCGCAAATTGATCCTGTTTCTGCTCCTCGCGGGAATTGCTTTGCCCGTGTTTGCCATCCGGCAATACAAAGCAGGAGACAAATTATATGTATTGGCTGCCAACGGCCTTTCCCTGCGCGAAGGTCCCGACATCAGCAACCGCAAACTGGCCAATCTCAAGCACGGAGCCGTGCTCACGGTGCTGGCTGAAGACCTCCTCAAATACCCTTTTACCATCACCGAATTCAGCGGTTACGAAATTGAAGGCCACTGGGTAAAGGTCCAAACCTGGGACGACAAAACCGGGTATGTGTTCGATGGCTACCTGTCGCGCTACCAGGCCCCCAAAAAGGTACTCCTCACAGATCACCTGGATCCCAAATACGTTGTTGCCGAGCAATACCTGATGGTGCACAGCAAAAGAAAGGGGAAACCCGTGAAAATGCCGGTCTCAACGGATGAATTTACCCATTATAAACAGGTTTTTCAAAATGGCGCCACGGTAGAGGTGAACACTGGAGCGGGTTACGCCTCGTATTCCATTGTTTTCGACAAAATAACCAGTTTTGAAGAAGCTTATTTGATCGGACGCGCCATGTGGTTCAATGGAAAACCCGCAAGGGTTCAGTTTCAGGATGAAGTGATTACCATGTCAGACAAAGAACATGTAATAAGTGCGACGGTTTCGATGAATAAAAAAAATGCCATGCTTACCTTGGTACGGGCAGATTGACGGTATATTGCAAGCAAATTTGGATATTATGCGTGCCTTCTTTCTGTACTGTTTGTTCTTGTGCCCGCTCGGGTTGTTTTGCCAGGTAGATTTTAACAAAGGCTGGAAAATGAAACCCGGCGACGATCCGGTATATGCGAAGGCTGCATGCATCGATCAGGATTGGGCTGCGGTTTCGCCGCTTCAAAATTGGGAAATGCAGGGCTTGCCCCAATACGACGGTTATGTCTGGTACCGCCTGCATTTTTATTTACCCAGGAATCTGCTTTCATCATCGTATTTAAAAGACAGTGTGCGCTTCCTCCTCGGGCCCATCGACGATGTGGATGCCTGTTATTTAAATGGTGTTAAAATTGGCCAAAACGGCCATTTCCCCGACGAAGGGAAAGACGCTTACCGGACGGCCTGGGATGTTCCCCGACGCTATGTTTTGCCTGTTAACCACCTTGCACTGCACTGGGATGCCGAGAATGTGCTGGCGCTGCGGGTGTATGATGGCGGCGGACCAGGTGGTATGTTCGACAATGTGGAGCGCTCGGCGGGTGCTGTCGATGTACTGGATTTTGTAAAAATGACGGTGCAGCACAGGGCACTTCAAAAAACGGAGAAAAACGGCTTTAACTACGCAACGCAGTTCGAAAATCAATATCAAAAGCCCATTGCAGGCAGTCTGACGGTACAGGTATTTGCTTTTAAAGGTCAAAAAAAGCCTTTGAAAACCCTTCAATTTCCGGTAAATATACCGGCGAAAGGCAAGCAGGAAATCTTGGCCCACCTTGAATCTGTCGGCCGGAATTGGGTTTATTTTGAATTCAAGGAACAATTAAGTGGAAAAACCACCCACCAATGGCAGGAGACCCCCTATGTCCTGACGCCAAAGGCCGGCGATCGTCCCGAAATTCACAATCCGGCGGTATACGGCGCCCGTCCGGGTGTGCCATTTCTTTATAAAATTGCGGCAAGCGGGAAAGCGCCTGTTTCGTACGCATCAAAAGGATTTCCACCGGGTGTTAAAATCAATGCGGCAACCGGAGTCATTAGCGGTACATTACAGCAAAGGGGTATGTTTAATATAACACTTTTTGCCACCAACAGCGCAGGAAGCGACTCCAAAACCATCTTACTGGTTGTTGGCGACAATATTTGCCTCACACCGCCCATGGGCTGGAACTCCTGGAATTGCTGGGGCCTGCAGGTCAGCGATGAAAAGGTGCGCGCTGCCGCCGATGCGCTGCTCAGCAGTGGCCTGGCCGATTACGGCTGGAACTACATCAACATCGATGATGGCTGGGAAGCCCCCGGGCGCAATGCCCAAACGGGTGCGATCGAGACCAACGAAAAATTTCCGAATATGCCCGCCTTGAGTGACTATTTGCATAAAAAAGGCTTTAAAATGGGCATTTATTCTTCGCCTGGTCCGAAAACCTGCGGCAATTTTCTGGGTTCATACCAGCATGAAGCCCAGGATGCCCAAACCTGGGCCGATTGGGGCGTTGATTACCTGAAATACGATTGGTGTTCTTACAGTGGCATTGCGCCGGAAAAACCAGACCTTGAAGCCTATAAGCACCCGTATGCAGTGATGCGTGCGGCCTTAAATGCCACCAACCGCGATATTGTATACAGCATGTGCCAGTACGGCATGGGCGATGTTTGGCACTGGGGCGAAGAAGTGGGCGGAAATCTCTGGCGCACAACCGGCGATATTACAGATACCTGGGAAAGTATGTCGGGCATCGGTTTTTCCCAGGACAGCCTGCATTCATTCGCGCGCCCCGGCCATTGGAACGACCCCGATATGCTGGTGGTTGGCCACTTGGGATGGAGTGAGCAACTGCATCCATCAAGGCTGACACCGAGCGAGCAATACACCCACATCAGCTTGTGGGCCATGTTGTCGGCGCCCCTGTTGATTGGTTGTGATTTGACGAAAATAGACGATTTTACCTTCAATTTGCTTGCCAACGACGAAGTATTAGCCATCGATCAGGACCATGATGGCAGGCAGGCAGAGAAAAAGCAGCAAGGACCGGATTATGAAATCTGGGTAAAAGCCCTCAGCGATGGCAGCCAGGCGATTGCCATTTTTAATCGTTCCGAACAAGATCGGGATATTACGACAGATTGGGCGGCATTGGGGCTTGCCAATTACAAAACCGTACGCGACGTGTGGCAACAAAAAGATATAGGCAAATTTGGAAAAACCTGGCATGGCGCGGTGTACGGGCACGGGGTACGGTTGTTGCGGGTGTATTGAATCAGGGTACAGCTAAAAAAATCCCTGTTGCATGAATCAAAAACAAAATTTTGGCAGGTTCTCAGAAACTGTTTTATATAAAATGATGCGTATTACTGGATTTTTGATCGTTTTTTTGATTTCAATGTATGCCTGTAAATCGGGTTACTACATCGTGAGCGACCGCACCCCGGAGGCCGGATTTACCGAAAATTGTGAAGGCCCGAATGTCGACAAGGAAGGCAACCTGTATGTCGTCAACTGGGGCAAAGATGGAACCATCGCCCGTATTCCGCCGGGAAAACCCGCCGAATTGTTCGTGCAACTGCCCCCGGGCAGCACCGCCAACAGCATTCAGTTCGATAAAAACGGCGATTTGCTCCTGGCCGATTTTACCGCACATCAGGTGCTTCGCGTAGACGCACGCACCCACGCAATCCAAACCTGGTGTAAAGACTTGCGATTCAACCAGCCTAATGATTTGACAATCAGCCCGGAAGGCATTTTGTATGCCAGCGATCCCAACTGGCAAAACAGCACCGGGAACTTGTGGAAAATTGGCCGCGATCACAAGGCCTTGCTGTTGGAAGACAGCATGGGCGCCACCAATGGCATTACACTAAGCCCCGATGGGCGCCAATTGTTTGTGAATGAATCGATTCAACGCAATATTTGGGTGTATGATGTAATACCGAACGGGAATGTGGAAAACAAAAAACTCTTTTACCATTTCAAGGAGGGTGGTCTGGATGGCATGAAATGCGACGCAAAAGGGAATGTGTACATAGCCCGTTGGGGGCTGGGGCAAATTGCCGTATTGTCACCTAAAGGAAAATTGCTGCGCAAAATTAAAACCAAAGGCCTGAAAGTGAGTAATTTATGTTTTGGTGGTCCCGATGGGAAAACCGTTTATGTCACCCTGCAAGACCGAAAATGTATAGAAACGTTTCAGAATCCCGTACCTGGCGCCAATTGGTTTCGCCGATCCCAATAAGTTAGCGGCATTCAGCCTCAGTAATTTCATAAATGCGCCACATGTGAGAACGCTCCTGCCAATGGTTGAAATTGAGCGCTGATACCCAATCCGGCCAGTAACAATAGGCCGACTTCATCAGAATCTTTGGGGCGTCTCCCTGTAAGCGCAACCGACGATGTACAAAATAATCCCCACGGTGCGCTACATGATGCAAAGTATCTATTCTGGAAATAATTTCTTCCTCGATGTCGGGATGATTATACACAAAAGAATGTACATCAACCAATTTATAAATGCTTTCTTTTTCTGATATTATCTTGAGTGGGCCCTCATTTGCTTTTAAATACAAATGTCGGAAATACGGCATGAATGCTTGCAAGGGCTGGGTACAGAAAAAAAACCAGGCAAGACCATTTATCAGCAGGGAAAAACGAAAAAGACGTCGAAAAGCCCGAGAATTCCAGGCATGTTGCGCCAAATCCTTCCAGCCGGAATAGGCCAAGTACAACACCGGGATCATCATTGGGAACATAAACCGCAATTCCTTGTGCGCCACCAAACTATGCCCTATAAAAAAAGGAACAAACGCCCATGTGAACAAATGGCTCCTTTTAAGATATAAGCCGCGAAACAGCCCCACAATTACCCATAAACTAACAGGCGGGAGCAATTTCACCAGTCCGATGGGCAAATAATACCACCAGGGTTCCACCCCATACTCCCGGGCCTTGTGTTCCAAAATATTGCGGGTAAAATAATTCCAGGGTGTACAAACCCATTCGTTGTAGAACCAGCGATCAACGCCCATTCCGATGCCTATTCCCAATAATCCACCCAGCAGCAAAAATACCCAGGTAGCCGCCGTCGGTTTTTTGATCCAAATGAACCAGGCGCCAAGGCCCAAGATGGAAAATGCCATTTGAAACCGGATGTCAAAAGCGATCCCCAATAAAAATCCCACACCAAACCAGCTGAAACGGCTGGTTTTTCCGGCCAGCAGGATCCAACTTGCTCCCAAAAACGCCAGGGCCGCCCAGTTTTCGGATGAAAACCGAACCCCAAGCATCGGGCCAAACCACAAAAGCAAGCAGGACGCAAAAAACAGTTTTTGATCCCGAGGGGGAAAATCAAGTGTGCTGCTCAGGCGGTACATCAAACCCAGCATCAAGGCCGCACTCAAAAAACGCAAACAGGCAACCTGGAAAAAAGGATCATACATGCCAATTTGTTCCCAAAAAGAAAAATTCAGATAGGCAATCGTGGGCTGTAGTGCCGGTCGGATCCGATCTTTAAATTCCCAGGCCAGTTCCTGTTCGGGTGTATATCCCATTTTCCAATTGGCAAATTCCAATATCTGGAAGTGCTCATCGGGATGAAAATACCCCGAGGTGCACCCGGCAGCTACACCCAATATAATGGATGCCAACAAGAGCAGGCGCTTCCACGACCAATTCCGGATACCCAAAAGCAAGCCCATCATAGCAGGCAATTAGAAATTGATCAGGGTAATATCAAATATCAAGACCGAGTTGGCGGGTATTCCCTGATAGTTTCTGTTTCCATATCCCAGCCCGGAAGGGATGAAAAATTGCCCTGAACCCCCTTTTTGCAACAAGGGAATACATTCCTGCCAACCCGTAATTACGCCAGAAAGCGCAAATTTGGCCGTTTGGCTGCCCGTGGTTTGATCAAAAACAGTACCATCCAAAAAATATCCTTTGTATTGAACGGTTACCGTGGCTGTAGAACTGGGGTGGCCTCCACTGCCTTCCTTGGTTATAATGTAGTGGAGCCCGGAACTGGTTTTTTGAGCACTCAAACCGCGGTCGGTAAGGTATTGCTCAATCAATTGAACGTCTTTGGCCAATTGTTCCTCCGCAGAGAGGGACTTTTCGCAAGAAAGGCCTAACACAGCCAAAAAGAGCATTAAAATAGAAAGTTTTTGCATTGTTTATCTTTTTGAAGTACAAAGGTACATTTTGCCCGCATGTCAAAATGTTACATTCTTTTAATCCAACGATTCAAAACCCTAAAATTTTTAAGAAGAACTTGAAAACACTACATTTGTCCGTTCCTATCATGCAAAAAGAACATCATCATGACACCAAATGGATACTGGCGCTTATTGGTATTGATGCTTTTGCCCCTTTTGGCAAAAACGCAAAATGCCGTGCAAAATACCTACACTCCCGATTGGGAATCGCTTGACAAACGCGCAACACCCGATTGGTGGAGCGACTCCAAATTCGGTATATTCATTCACTGGGGCGTTTATTCGGTACCTGCTTACACGCCCAAAGGAAATTATGCCGAGTGGTATCAGAACTCGCTGAATACCAATGCGCATGATGGTAAAGTACGCAACTACCACCGCACCAATTACGGCGACCGTACCTATTACGACCTGGCTGATGATTTTAAAGCGGAGTTGTTCAATCCCGACGATTGGGCCAAATTGTTTGAAGCAGCAGGCGCCAAATACATGGTGATTACCTCCAAACACCATGATGGATTTTGCCTTTGGCCAAGCCATGAAGCAGGTAAAACCTGGGGCTTTCCCTGGAGTGCCGATGTCCGCGGACCCAATCGGGATTTGATCGGGGATCTGTTTAAGGCAGTACAAAAAACGCAGGTAAAGCCCGGTTTATATTATTCTTTATATGAATGGTTTAATCCCTTGTGGAAATTCGATCCGGGCCGATATGCCGCCGATCATGCCATGCCTCAATTGTACGATCTGGTACAACAATACCAACCCTGGATTGTATGGGCCGATGGCGATTGGGAAGCATCTCCAGAAACCTGGCAGTCGCCCCAGTTTTTGAGCTGGTTGTACAATGAAAGTGCCGTGAAGGATAAAGTGGTGGTGAATGATCGTTGGGGCAGTGGTACCAGGTTCAAACATGGCGGAATTTATACCCCGGAATATCAACCCGAGTTGGAGTTTGAAGACCACGCATGGGAAGAAAGCCGTGGAATGGGTTATTCTTATGGTTACAACCGGGCCGAAGACGTACAGGACTACAATTCGCAACAGGCACTGGTGCTGCACCTGGTAGATAAAGTGTCGCGGGGAGGCAACTTTTTGCTCGATATTGGTCCGGATGGGCACGGACAAATTCCACCCATCATGCAAGAACGCTTGTTGGGAATTGGTAAGTGGCTGAAGATCAATGGCGAAGCAATTTATGGTACCCGGCGTTGGCGCATTACGCATCAATGGAGCGCAGGCAACCGAAATTTCAAACCCGAACTGGTTGACGGTTGGAAAACAGGCGGCGATGTATTGTTGAAACAGACCATAGATCCGGAGCCAGGTTTTGCTGTTAAAGAGGTGTTTTATACTTACAACCCTAAAACAAAATCTTTATACGCCATTTTTCCGAAATATCCCGACAATAAAAAATTGATTTTGCACAACATCAACCTGCCACAGGGTACCGAAGTGACCCTGCTTGCCACTAAAGAAAAACTCCGATGGGAAAACAGCGCTGCTGCCCGGATTTTGGATGATGACCGCCCAGGTAATGAGGTGCCAGGCTCAAAAACCTCGGCGCCAACAACGCTTAGCGATGGGCAAGAACTCATCCTGTATTTGCCCGAATACAAGCCGGCACTCGCTGCAAGCGCCGATGCTTATGTGGTGAAAATCAATAATTTTGGAGCGTATGTCGCCCGGCCCAAGGTAGAAGTAAAATACGATCCGAAAACCATGGCCCCAACGGTGCTCATGCATACGCTCATGCAGGATGCGAGCATCCGGTACACGCTCGACGGCTCGGAACCACGCGCAAATTCCCCGGAATACAAACAACCCATTATGCCCAAAAATGCCTGTACTGTACGGGCAAAAGTGTTTAAAAGCGGCTTGATGGAAAGCAATGAATCCAGTGCCAGCGTCAAAATCCTAAGCATGCAACCTGCATTGTCTATGTTCCGGGCCCCAGAACCCGGTTTGCGGATGGAACTCGTTACCGCACGGGGGAAATACACTGCGGCCTCTGTTTCGGATGGACTGGTCGATAAATCGGCCGATGTTTTCGATTTTTCTTTGGATCCCGTCTGCTTGAACGGAACTTGTGGCGCCGTTTGGAAAGGATATATCAATGTACCCAATTCGGGAGGCTATCAGTTTTGGACCAGTTCCGATGATGGCAGCTTGTTGTATATTGATAATCAGGTTATTGTCAACAACGACGGCGATCATGGCGATACCGAACAAATGGGACTCGCCTATTTGCAGCAAGGTTGGCATCAAATAAAACTTGTTTATTTCAACAGTGGCGGACCAGGAAGTTTGAATGTGTCTTACTGTCCGATTGGCGCAACTCGCAAGCCAATTCCGGGCGAAATGATGGCACATTAATTCCCGACACCGTATTTTTGCCGGATGTTAGAAGCAGCATTGAAGGGCGGATTGGCCGGATTGGCCTATGGATTTTTGTTGGGCCCTTTGTTTTTTATTGGATTACGCATTACGCTTACGAAAGGATTCCGACACGGCCTTATGCTGGTGCTTGGCGCTTTTTGCAGCGATATGATTTTAATTGTGGCTACCTGGTGGGGCGCCCGCTACCTGTCGGATGTGGTGCAGGACGGGCCTTTTCATACCACCCTGGGCACCATCAGCGCCTTGTTGGTGATCGGGTTTGGAATTTCAGCCATGTTGCCAGGTCGATCACGGCGCTTCCAAACCCAACAGGAAACCCTGGAAAGCGGAGAAAAACGCCGGATGAGTGTACTCAAAGGCTTTTTACTCAATATGGCCAATCCATCCAACTGGATTTTTTGGCTCAGCATGAATGCGGCTGCCAATTCCCAAATCCTCCAGGCTGGCACATCGGCCCCGGCCGTGATTTTTCTTACATCTGCCATTGGAGTCGTTTGCGCGTCAGATATTTGTAAAGTTATCTTAACTTATTACATCGGTCGCCGCATAACGCCTGAATTTATCCGAACCGTAGTGCTGGCTTCGGGCATATTGCTTATGGCCGTCGGAATTTGGATGCTGCTCAACATTTTTACCCACATCGTTTGAATCAATATGGAAGCTTTACGCGAGCAATGGATGCTTTTGATCACCACACCCATCTACATTGTAGTGATTTTGGGCGAAATATTTTGGAGTAATTTTCGAAAAAGTCACAGTTATACTTTTTGGGACACCCTTACCAACTTGTACCTGATGATTTTAAACAGTGCCATTGATGTGTTTTTCAGAAGCGTATATGTGGTTATTCTGGCTATGTGTTATGAAAACCGCATGCTTGATTGGACCATCGGGATTTGGTACTGGTTGGCTTTGATCGTTGCCGAAGATTTTGTCTTTTATTGGCTCCACCGGGTAGATCATCACAGCCGGTTTTTCTGGGCGGTGCATGTAACCCACCATTCTTCCGAGAAATACAACCTCACCACCGGCTTCCGATCATCGGTATTTCAGCCCTTGTATCGCTTTGTTTATTTTTTGCCGCTGGCTTTTTTGGGCTTTAAGCCCCTCGACATTGTATTTATTTTTTCTGCAACCCAAACCTGGGGTATTCTCGTTCACACCGAACACGTGGGAAAACTCGGCATTTTGGAGTATTTTCTGGTTACACCATCCCATCACCGCGTGCACCACGCTTCCAACGCCTTATATCTCGACCGCAACCTGGGCATGCTGCTGATTATTTGGGACAAAATTTTTGGCACCTTCCAGGCAGAGCTACCAGCCCACATGTACCAACCCATCCGATACGGACTTACCAAGCCGGCCGGACAACAAGGCCCGGTGGAAGTGGTAGCCCATGAATGGAAAAACATCTGGAAAGATTTGCGCAAATCGGGCAAACTGCGCGATAAATTGCGGTATATTTTTGGAGCGCCCGGTTGGAGCCATGATGGAAGTACGCTGACCAGCCATCAATTGCGCCAAATGGAAGCAGGCGACAGGCCCGAATCTGCGGGGCATTGATAGATAAAACTGTACGCTTGATCGAATGATTTTTGCCAGATCTGAGGAGTATTGCATTTTTGCCGAATAAGCAAACAAGCATCATGCGCCAACTTTTACGAATTCTGGCTGAAGGCGGGGCTCAGGCCTGGCAACAACTGATGGGCAATAAGCTGCGTTCCTTCTTGTCGCTTCTGGGCGTTACCATTGGGATCTTTTGCATCATCGGTGTGAAAAGTGCAGTTAATTCACTGGAAGACAACATTCGCAACAGTTTGAAAAAACTGGGAAACGATGTAATTTATCTGGAAAAATTTTCCTGGGGCGAAGACCCTGGCAAAAATTACTGGAAATGGATGCGCAGGCCCAATTTCAGCTTTCAGGAATTTGAAGCCCTGAAACAACGCCTGAAACATGCCGATAAAGTAGGTTTTTGGCAATTTGTAGGCTCAAAAACCGTCAAATTCCAGTCGTCAAACGTAGAAGACGTGTTCTTCCTGGGCGTCACAGAGGATACCTATGAGTTGTTTAGCCTGGAATTTGAAAATGAAGGCCGTTTTTTCTCTCCGGTAGAATACAACAGTGCCTCCGATGTATGTATTTTAGGCTATAATGTCGCCGATGGCCTTTTCGGACAAAATATTGATCCGGTAGGAAAAGATGTAAATGTATCGGGGCACAAACTGCGGGTTATTGGCGTACTTAAAAAGTCGGGCAAGGAAATTCTCAAACCCTTTAATTTCGATAATGGCGTATTGATTGGCAATACCCTGGCACGAAGGAGTTTTAACATCCGAAATCAGGGATTTGGACCGCAAAGCAGCCTGATGGTAAAAGCACAAAAAGGGGTAAATCTGGAAGAAATGAAGGATGAGATCGTGGGTGTTATGCGTTCGGTGCGCAGTTTGAAACCGCGCGAAGAAAACAATTTTGCCACCAATACCCTTTCTGTTTTGGCGAGTTTATTCGACAGTGTGTTTGGCGTTCTCAACCTGGCCGGGTTTATCATCGGCATTTTTGCCCTCGTGGTGGGCATGTTCTCGGTGGCCAACATCATGTTTGTATCGGTAAAAGAACGCACCAATTTGATTGGCATAAAAATGGCCCTGGGCGCCAAACGCTGGTTTATACTGCTTGAAATT
>JAGWYI010000578.1 GCA_018969455.1 Bacteroidota bacterium
ATATCGATGGCCGAATCGCCCACTTTAGCCACATATTTAGGGTCTTCCACACCGCAAGCGGCCATGGCAGCCCGAATCATATCGGGATGCGGACGGC
Source organism: Bacteroidota bacterium (assembly GCA_018969455.1). Classification (GTDB taxonomy): domain Bacteria; phylum Bacteroidota; class Bacteroidia; order Chitinophagales; family Saprospiraceae; genus M3007. Next base: position 98 of record JAGWYI010000578.1, read on the forward strand.
CGTTTTCAATGTCGTCGGCCGTGATAAGCACGTCATAGGTAGCGCCTTTGGTCCATTTCAGGCGATTCAACAAAAATTCGGCAACCAGGCGTTTGTACCCGGTATCCAGCGCGACTTTAATGCCCCGGGCACGCAGGCTCGAAAACACCTGTTCTGCTCCGGGCATGGGCTCGGGTTGTAAAACCGCATAGGCTGCATCCAGCAACTGCTCGAAATCGCGGTGAATGGCTTTGGCCACCGTTTCATCCACCTGGCCTTGCAGGTGTTGCAAAATGTCTTTAATGGCCTGAAATTTTTCTTTTCCAGCGCCATGCCAAAGCACGGTTTCTAAACTCACATCCAATCCGCCGCGCAACAAGGCCTGGTGAACGGTTTTGTACACCACATTTTTTTCATCGACCGTGGTGCCGGCCATATCGAATACAACCAATTGAATCATAGGTAGTTTTGAATGTTTTCAGATGCGAATCCGGCGCTGCCGGTCATGCCTTTGCCGCCAATACCGGTCAGCAAGTGAATGCGGCCGTCGATGGTGTGGCGGAAAATATCGGTGGTTTTGCATTGTGCGTATACGCCCGCCCAGGTTTCGCGCACGTTCCAGTTTTGCAGATCAAATATTTTTTTGCCCGATTCGATCATGTAGGCATTGATCTCTTCTTTCAACTCGATGCGGAGGTTTTCGGCCTCGGCGGCATCGGCATATTCGTGCGAGTCGCCCAGGATGATCGACCCGTCGGTGGTTTGTTTGAACAAAATGTGGATACCCCATTGCCGGTCGAGGCTGTTCGGATCTTCTTTGGCCTTTATTTCGGCATAAGAAGGGCATTCCCGGAAGCTCTCATATCGGCGGATGCTGAGTCCGGTGAGGATGGAGCCGGGAATTACTTGCGTTGGTTGCTTTTCGAGCAGGATCATTTGCAGTTTTACTGCTTGTAAATCGCTTTGCAGGTACAATTCCGGGTATAAAGTTTGGAACTCGTAGCCGCTGCAAACCAGCACCTGATCGCCTTTAAAACTTTCTCGCCGGCTGGTGTGTACGGTGCAGCCTTCCGAGCCCGATTCGATGCCGATAGCCAGGGTTTGATAAAACAAATCGAGTCCGCGTTGCTCCACCAGGTATTGCTGGATGCGTTCGAGTGCGATGCGCGGTTCGAGTGTAATTTCTTCCGGAAAAAAGAGCGCGCCCTGGCAGTAATCTGCGCGCAAACCCGGGTATCGGGCCGTGGTTTCTGCGGCAGTCAGCAGGGTAGAGGGGTAGTCGTTGGATTGATTGATGCGGGCCAGTTCTTCCAGCAGGGTCATTTCCTCGGCGTTGGAGGCGATGTAAACCGAGCCGTTTTGGCGGGCAGAAATGTCAAATTTTGCCTGGATGCTTTTATAAATTTCGAGGCTTTTACGGCCGTAACGTTGCCATTTAGCATCCATACCGGAAGGTACCACCTGTCCGAAATTTTGAACGGAAGATCCGCGGGGTTTGATGCTGCGTTCCAGGACGGCCACTTTCAAGCCTGCATCGAGAGCCGCCATGGCGTGAAAGGTGCCGATCACGCCGCCACCGACAACAATTAAGTCGTAATATTTCATAACAAGAAAATTATAGCGCGAAGGTGAAAGCTTATATGGAGTATTTTAAGTTAAAAGCATAAAATTTATGTGAAATTTCTGTTTTTTACAGGAACACGCTACATCCACTTACGCGGCAACATCTTTTTTTCGGCATAATAGCGGGTGGGGGGGAATTCCCAAATAAAATCGAGCACGGCGTTCAGCGGTTTCCGGAACTCGAGGTGCAAGTCGGGATCCAGTTTTCCGGCTTTGGGAAGAATGGTTGCCATGCGTTGGGTGACGTATTTGGCAAAAGTGTCGTTTCGTCCGAGCGAGAAGCGCTGGAGCATGGCATAATGGCGGTTGAATGCCGTTTCCAGCATGAAAACATTCAACACGATGTCGCCCAATTTGTCTTTGGTGGCGTTTACATGTTCGGTGATGCGTCCGCTGATGTCGCGCATTTCCATGAGTAAATAGCCGGGCGTTAGGTATTCGGCGCCTGTTTTGGACATGTTTGCCATAATCAGTTGCCGCAAGTCGGCCGCACGTTCGTCGCGGGTTTCGCCACCTTCCAGCAATTCAAATTCAAGCCGTTGAATTAACTTCTGATCTTTTGCCACGAGCCGTAGCAGCAATTTGTCCTTGTCTTTAACCGGCATTCGGATAATGGCAGCCTTGAGGGAATCGCCTATTTTTGACATTCTGTTGAAATATTAGCATTTGAATTCAAAGGTATGATTTTCACCCAAAGAATATCCCTCTTCAAAAGAACTTGTACAACTTTGGGACAAAACAGGCTGTAAATGCCCGGTAGTTCTGCCAGGTGCGGGTAATCATTTTTTTAAAATAAGATCCAATATTTGTTTTTCAACGTATATAAGGAATGCGAACCATTTACACAAAACCTTATGAAACAATATCAATTTGAAACGCATTGGACCGTAGAAGCGCCAATCGAAGTTGTATGGACGATCATCAAAGACGCCGAGCATTGGCCGCAATGGTGGAAGGCACTAAAATCGGTTGAAATCGTGGAGAAAGGCGATTCCAGCGGCATGGGAGAACGCACCCGTTCGGTATGGCGTACGGCCTTGCCTTATACCCTGCAGTTTGATTTCGAAGTAAGCGAAGTGGCGTATTTGCAATTCATA
>JAGWYI010000579.1 GCA_018969455.1 Bacteroidota bacterium
ATTCGCCGGATTTTGTGGATAAATCAGGATGGATTTCGCTGATTTATAATGATTTATAAAGATCGTTATGCACAAAATCTGGCGGCGTAACGTATATTTTGCCACATAAGAAACTGTTTGGGATTCCGAAATCTGGACAGAAGCAAAAAAATTGCTCCGCGAATTCCCAGAAGAAGACGCGGAGCAAATTATTGATCAGGGAAATCAGATTCGTCCCTTTTAAATATCAAATTTGACCAGCTTTTACTTTTGAACCACCACTTTGCGGATCAATTGTTGCCCTCCCATGTTCAGGTATAGAATGTATACGCCATCGGGCAGGTGTTGCAGCTGAAGATCTTGCTGACTGCGACAAGTTGTGTGCAAATCCATCCATTTTCTTCCAGTCAGGTCCAATATTGCCAAATCCAGCGCATTTCCGAATTGGGCATCCGGGAAAAGGATGCTAAGTCCTCCAGCAGTCGGATTGGGATAAATGTCGACATATTCTGTCCAGGATGGAGTTTTGGTATCTACCACACTAATCACCTTTGCAGGCCCTGCGCTGCTTGTACAACCGTTGGCATCGGTCACAATTACGGTATACGTTCCAATACCCAAACCGCTTGGGTCCTGGTTGGTATTGGCAATTGGGCTGCCATTTTTAAACCATTCATAAGTATACGGAGACAAGCTACCGGAAACGTCCAAATCGATTTTTCCAACCTGGGTATTTTCGATGTCATTGTACACCGAGTCGACCAAAACAATTAACGGGGTAAGAATGGTCACCTCAAAGCTGCAGCTCCCCACATTGCCCTGCCCATCGGTGTAAGTGTAGGTGTTAGTGGTTGTTCCCAAGGGAAAGATAGAGCCACTGGGCAATCCCTGGGTGAGCGCAAATCCGCCGCCGATACCCAGGCAATTGTCGGTTGCGGAAGGTGCGCTGTATTGAACCAAATCGTTGCCAAAACACCGAATGATGGAGGCGGGGCATATCAGAATTGGCGGAGCATTATCTACAATTTTGACCACCAAATTGGCCGTTGTGGCATTTCCTGCCTTGTCAGTTGCCGTCATGACAACGGAATGATAACCCAATTGGGCGCAATCGAATTGAGCGGGTACAAAGTTGACCGATTGAATGCTGCAATTTTCGACGATGTTGGCCTGTGTATTGGAAGCGGTAAGTACAACCGTGCCAGAAGGTCCTAAGGGAACAGTTACAGTATCTACCATAATAACGGGGAAAATGGTGTCAACCGAAAAGATTTGGACATTTGTTTCGGCGGTACAGCCGTTTTCGTCGCTTGCAACAGCGGTATAAATACCAGCCACCAGATTGGTTGCAAGGGCGCCCGTTTGGGTATTACTCCAAACAATATTCACCAAACCTGTTCCGCCGCTGTAGGTGACCAACGCCGATCCAAACGGACTGTTTTCGCATATAGTATTGGTAAATGTGTCCACTTGTAAATCGAGCAATGCCGGTTGAACCACAAAGGCTGTATCTACAATTTGGCATCCATTTGCGTCGGTTACCGAAACGGGATAAGTTCCTGCATAAAGTCCTTGTACGGTTGGGTTGCTTCCGCCATTGCTCCAATTGTAGGTGAAAGGGGGGAATCCGCCAGAAAGGACGATGGTTGCCTGGCCCGAATTTTCGTCGTAGCAAGCGGGATTAACAATGAGGAAAGTGGTGGTGAGGCTGCAATTTCCAATTTCAACCTCCACAGTTTGCACATCCGAACATCCATTGGTGTCGGTGACCGTGACGGTATAGAAACCACCTCCCAGACTGTCGATGACCGAAGTCGTTTCGCCGTTGCTCCACAGGTATGTATAAACACCCGAACCACCGCTTGGGAGGGCGCTGGCAACGCCATCGTTGATGTTGATGGCCATGGCTCCTGTGGCTACTGCATTCGCGCGTAAGGAATCGGGTTCGGTAATTTCGAATTCGATCAAAACAGGGCAATTATTGGCATCTGTAATGGTCACTGTGTAATTGTCGGGGGCCAGGTTAGCGATAAAAGCGGCTGATGAACCAGTGCTCCAAACATAAGAAAACGGTGCAGAACCGCCAGACAAACTCACCGAAGCGGCGCCGTTGTTGTTGCCGTTGCACCGTACATTGGTAGCCAAAATACTGCCTGCAACGGTACAGTTGTATTGATTTACCGTAAGCGTGCTTACTTTGGTACATCCTTTTGAATCGGTAATGGTTACCGTATAAAAGCCGGGTAATAGTCCGGAAATAGCCGATGTTGTTTCTGCATTGCTCCACAAATAGGTATAACCTGGAGTACCACCACTGGGCGCCAGGCTGATTGAGCCATCGGCTACACCCAATGCGGATTGTCCAACAGAGCTTGCGTTGGCTACAATCGGGGCAGGCTCCAGAATACTGGCAACCAGTGTGGCGCTGCAATTTTCACCATCCACAACCGTTACGGTGTACTGGCCGCCGGAAAGTGCGGATAAGGAGGCCGTTGTGGCGCTGTTGCTCCAGGAATAGGAATAATTGCCGTTACCGCCGTTGGCTGCGATGCTCACGGCGCCACTGTTATCGCCAAAGCAGGTGTTGTTCGATTGAGTTGTCAGGCTCGCACTCACGGGAGCGCGCAGGATCACCGCAGCAGTATCTTTGCTGACACATCCATTTTGTGTATTGGTCACTTTGACAATGTAATCGCCGGGTGTATTCACCACCAACAGACCAATGGTTCCAGTGGTATCCTGAGTCCCATCAGGACGGGTAAATATGTGGTTTAAAAAAGTTGGATTGGCGGTACTTGTGCTGAACAGGTTGACC
>JAGWYI010000580.1 GCA_018969455.1 Bacteroidota bacterium
GAAGCTGCTTTGAAACTCAGAAAAGGTGCGCAGGTCATGTTTGTCAAGAATGATACCGTCGACAAACAGTTTGTCAATGGTACCATTGGGGTGGTTACTTACCTCGACGATGAATCGGTGGTGGTGACCATTGAAGGAGAAAACGGCAAAAAGAAAAAAATTGAGGTCCCGAAAAACGATTGGGAAATTCTGCGTTACCGTGCCACTGCCACGGGCGAAATTGAAACGGAAACCATCGGATCATTTCAGCAATTCCCCTTAAAATTAGCCTGGGCGATTACCATTCACAAGAGCCAGGGCAAAACCTTTGACAAGGTGGTGCTTGATCTTGGGGGGGGCGCCTTTGAGCACGGCCAATTGTACGTGGCTTTAAGCCGCTGTCGCACGCTGGAAGGCATCATATTGCGACAACCCATTCGTAATCAGGATATTATCACTGATGAACGGATTGTGAATTTTTACGAGCGGGCGTTTCGGTAGCGATCAGGGACTGGATTTTTTTACAGGGCAAAGATGTTACCCGATGGCAGGTAAAATTTTGTTTCTCCGAATTTCAATGTCGTTTAAAATTCGCTGTGCCAGTTCCAGGGCTTTGAATCCATCTTGCAGGCTTACTTGTGGTATGGAATCCTGGTCTATGGCTTCGAAAAAAGTTTCCAGTTCCAGTTGAATGGCGTTGACAGGCTCGGCTTCCGGCATGCGCATTTGTAGCCATTTTTTGCCGGTGGCCGTTTCGAATTCCATCAGTTCATCCATGGGGGGCAGGTCGGGTGCTTCCTGATCGTACAGGCGGATAATTTGGGCGTTTTTATCGAAGAAATCGAGGCTGATGTAGTGGTCTTGCTGGAAGAGGCGCATTTTGCGCATTTGTTTGAGCGAAATGCGGCTTGCTGTGAGGTTGGCGACGCAACCGTTTTCAAATTCCACGCGTACGTTGGCGATGTCGACGGTGTTGCTGAGTACGGCTACACCGCTGGCGTGCACCTCTGCCACCGGCGATTGGGTGAGGTGGAGGATGAGGTCGAGGTCGTGGATCATGAGGTCGAGGATCACAGAAACATCGGTTCCTCGTGGCTGGAAGGCTGCCAGCCGGTGGCTTTCGATGAACATGGGGTTGAGGCGCATGTTTTGCAGTGCCAGATAGGCCGGGTTGAAGCGCTCTACATGTCCAACCTGAACTTTGACGTTTTGTGTGGCGGCGAGTTGGAGCAAGGCGCGGCCTTCTTCAAGGGTTTGAGTGACCGGTTTTTCAATAAAAACGTGTTTCCCTGCACGGATGGCCTGAGCGGCCAATTCGAAATGGGTAGGGGTGGGGGTCACGATATCGAGCGCATCGACGGCATCGATCAGGGCCTGGATGGAGTCAAAGCGCTGAATTTGGAATTGTTCGGCTGCCTGTTGTGCGTTTTTGTCGCTGGGGTCATAAAACCCTACCAAGTCCCAACAAGCCGTGGCGCGTATGCACTTGGCGTGAATTTTTCCCAGATGGCCTGCTCCCAGCAGTCCGATTTTTCGTTTTTGCACCGGTATTGCGTTTTAATTCTGGCTTCCTATAGACCGCACGAAGGTAGGAGTATGGAGGGAAAAAAGGAAGTAGGGGATTGCTCTTGAAGTAAATACACCTTCATAGGGCGATTTTCGCCCGGTTTTTTGATGAACTTTGCGCCAAAACGCACCATAACATCTCAACTCCGAAATTAACTTAATCCTTCCGCCGCTCGCGCTGGGCTATTGCCCAGTGTGAAACCATCCTGCGGGCTATGCCCGCCTCTCCTGCGGGCTATGCCCGCCTCTCCTGCGGGCATAGCCCGCCTCGCCTATGGACTATTTTCGCCCTCGCTTTCTACGGAGCGGTTTCAATCGGGCATAGCCCGATTGATGGTTTCACACGAGACAATAGTCTCGCGCGAGCATGCGTAATATTTTAATGTATGGATTTGAATAATTTTTAGTTTGTTGTATTTAAGGAGTGAACGCTTTATTTATCCTTCCCGAAAATACATCAATACTGCGCCGAAGAGGGTGATGAGGAAAATCAGCACCGATGCCATCTGGATGGTGTAGCGCATGTGGCGGATGAACGTTTCGATTTCGTGGCGAAACTGTGGGTATTTGGGCAGGATTTCCGCTTCAAGCCGTTTCCGGTTGAAAATGTGGTTGGCGCCGAATTCCACTTTGTTGCGCGTCAGCACGCCGTAGGTTTTCAGCACTTTTGCCCGAAAGTAGACGTTGACAAACAACATGGCCACAAACAGGCCGATGACGATGGAAACAAGGAGGTAGTACAAATTATTTGCGTTTCTTCTTTTTGTAATTGTCGAGCACGAAGGAGCCCAGGCCCTGCAAGCTGGAGTAAAATGCCTTTCCGCTGTTGGCTTCGGTGAATGCTTCCACAAACCGTACAAGGTATGAATCGCGCGCGATCATGAAGGTTGTGATGGGAATGTCGAGTTTTTTGCAGCGGTTGGCTAAGTTGAGGCAGCGATTTACGATTTTTCGATCGAGTCCGAACGAGTTTTTGTAATAATTTTTGCCGATCTTCAGGCAGGTGGGTTTGCCATCGGTGATCATGAAGATCTGTTTATTTGGGTTGCGGCGTTTTTTCAGGATGTCGAGCGCCAGTTCGAGTCCGGCCACGGTATTGGTATGATAGGGGCCCACCTGGAGGTAGGGGACGTCTTTGAGTTCGATGGGCCAGGCGTCGTCGCCGAAAACCAGAATATCGAGCGTATCTTTTGGGAAGCGGGTCTGGATGAATTCGGCGAGTGCGAGCGCCACTTTTTTGGC
>JAGWYI010000581.1 GCA_018969455.1 Bacteroidota bacterium
GCCATTGTGCCGGTGTTACAGAGAAAGGGTGCACCCCTTGAAGCCACATGCGTCCGTCCCAGATAAACCGGAATACATCATCGGATAAATTGGGCAGATTGAACAGCAACATCACGCGCAGGAGAATTCCCAGCGTGATAAAATAACGGAAAGGGGCTGTTTGTTTACGGGAAAGCCAAAGCAAGGCCGAGTAACACCCGAAAAAAAGGCTAAAAGAAACAAGAATGGTCGGGAAGCGGCTCCTTTCCAGGCCATACCCGATAAATGCCGTCAGCAAAATAGAAAAAATGCTGAAGGCATATATCAGGTATCGGCGGAAGGAGGGTCCGGAGAACATGTTAACCGGGGTTATTCAGTCGGATTTCGTCGTCGTTTCCATCGATAAATCGGTATTCACCGAGGTGATAATCGGCATTTGCCTTGATTCGAATCCAGCGGTTGTATTTAATGAACCAGTTGATTTGGCGTTTCCGCATGTCTTTGCGCAGGAAAGCTTCGAGATAAGGATGCACTTGAATGGCGAGCGGCGCTTTGGGACGGGATTGCATGACATAATCGAGGTCGCGTTCAATGTCGTCCGTGAGCAGGATGGTCGCATTTACTTTTCCGGTTCCGCCGCAGGTTGGGCAGTCTTCGGATGTATTGATCATCACTTCTGGTCGGGCGCGTTCGCGGGTGATTTGCATCAATCCGAATTTGGAAAGCGGCAGAATGGTGTGTTGCGCCCGGTCTTTTCGCATAAAATCTTCCATGGCTTTGGCCAGTTGTTTTTTATGCTCCAGGTTTTTCATATCGATGAAGTCGATCACAATCAGACCACCGATATCGCGCAGGCGGATTTGGCGTGCGATTTCCTCGGCAGCTTCCAGGTTTACGCCAAAAATGGTTTGTTCTACATCGGCGGTGGTCATTTTATGGCCGCTATTGACATCGATCACATGCATAGCCTCGGTTTTTTCGATAACGAGGTATGCGCCGCTGTTCATTGTGGCAGTTTTTCCGAAGGAAGCTTTAATTTGTTTTGTAACGCCGTAGGTATCGAATATCGGTTTATTGGCATTATGGAGTTGGGCGATATTAACCTGTTCGGGGCTAATATTCTGGAGGTACGACTTAATATCGTTGTATAGGTCTTTGTCGTTCACTACGATTCGGCTAAAGCCGTCACTCAACATATCGCGGAGCACGCTGGCGGGTTTATCGAGTTCGCTCAGCAGTTTTGCGGGTGGATTTACACTTTTCAGTTGCTGGAAGATATCTTCCCATTGTCCGATCAGGCGCGTAAGTTCTTCGTGCAGTTCCTGCACTTTTTTTCCTTCTGCTGCGGTACGAATGATGATTCCAAAATTTTTGGGTTTGATGCTTTCTGCGAGGGTATGCAGGCGTTTTCGTTCTTCGGCGCTGGATATTTTTTTGGAAACGGAAACCGATTCGGCGAATGGGGAAAGCACCATATAACGGCCGGGCAAAGTCAGTTCACAAGAAAGGCGTGGGCCTTTGGTAGAGATGGGTTCTTTAAGGATTTGCACCAGTACAGGCCAGCGCTTGTTGAGCACTTGGTCAATTTTACCGGTTTTGATGATTTCATCATCAAATTTAAAATGATCGAGTTTGTGGGTATTGATGCTGCCGTTGATGACGCCATTAGACCATTTCACGACCGAACGCAATTTTGGGCCTAGGTCGGTATAATGGAGAAATGCATCTTTTCTGTGGCCGATGTCGACAAACGCTGCATTCAGGCCGGGCATCATTTTGCGAATTTTTCCGATAAAAATATCTCCAACGGTGAAGTTGTTATTGGTTTTCTGGTGTTGGAGTTCGGTTAGTTTACCTCCTTCAAGGAGAGCAAGTTCAACGCCGGCTTCTGTGACATTGATGATAAGTTCTTTATCCACGACGAATAGGAATATGGTTTTGCAACAGGCAAAGACTATTCCCTAGCGACCAGTTACCGGGAGCGGTATGGGCGTCAAAATGGGCCGTCGATCGTTGAAGTTCGGGATTGACATTTCCTAAGCAGGCCATTTGAACGCGTGCGACAAGTAGGGAGGAGGAATAAGGGCGCTTTTCCTTAGGGCTTGATAAAAGCGCCAGCGGGGTTATACGCTTGTCGAGCTTCAAATAATTGTCAATCAGGTGGACTTAGTGTGTCCTAAAATGGGCATACCGCAAAAAAACTTTCCGCAAGCAAATGCTTGCGGAAAGTCATTTTGTCCGACGGTGTCCGTCTGGCGCTGACCCCAATAACCGCGGGAACATAGTGTCCGAGGCCTGTGGTTCAGATACTAGCGGTTTTTCTTCTTATGGCGATTTTTACGCAGGCGTTTTTTACGCTTGTGAGTGGCAATTTTGTGACGTTTACGTTTTTTTCCGCAAGGCATACGGCTTCAAATTTGAGCGTTAAAGTTCTTGTGATCCCGAGGGTCAAAATCCCGCGGTCTTATTTATTACAAATCTTGGCGAATTCTGCCGATTTATCCATTTGTCCGGCTCCTTCATATGCTTTTGCAAGGAGGCAGGGCGTGTTAAAATTATTCCGGTCAAGTTGCCAGGCTTTTTCCAGGCGTTCTATGGCTTTTTGCCATTGACCGGTTTTAATGGCCAGTCGTCCCAGGGCATTAAAAACGGCTGGGCTTTCGGGATATTTTTTTTCGAGTTCCCGGAGCAACAATACCGCTTTCATTGGGTTATCGGCTGGTGGGTTTTCTGCAAAAACCAGTGCTTGATTCACCTGATGCTCGGGTTGGCCGGGGTTGATGGTGGCTGCTTTTTCGAA
>JAGWYI010000582.1 GCA_018969455.1 Bacteroidota bacterium
TAAATCAGCGAAATCCATCCTGATCTATCCACAAAATCCGAAGAATCCTGGTATAAATCCAATGACAAACAAAACGGCTTGATTTTTCAGGACAATGCGGTTAAAAAATCCATCACATCAACCCCGTCGGGATAATCGGTTAATTCGGGTTGTTGGGATTTCCCAAATTGGGTGATGGTCCAGGATGGTATCGGATAATTGGCCGCCAAAACCTGAATTTGATCCCGCAGGGGCGCAAGTTTTCCCAACAAATCGGTCAAATCCTGGTAATATTCGTAATGAACAGAGGCAATACGCGCACTCAGGGATGGGTCTTCCCGTAAAAGTAGACAACCATTGTTGTAAAACGGGATCTTGTTAAGGATGAAAAGGGTAAAATTATAATCAAAATTATTTTTGTACTTATGGTGCAAAATCAATTCATTATAGGTGTGCAAGCTTTCAAGCAAGAAATTAAAATCATAATTTTTCGGCACATATAACTTACTCACATTCCTGCAACCAAGCCCGAAATAGGAAAATATATCCACACCAAGAGCCAGCAGCGCTTCCTGGCTTTCCAAACCATTTAATACAGCAACGCCATTCCGATTTCGGCGAATGATGTGAGGATATTTAGAGAAATATTGTTCAAAATACCGGGCAGTGTTGTTGCTTCCGGTGGCAATCACGGCATCAAAGTCGCGCAAAGGGGCATCAACAGCACAAAATTCGGTGTAAGCCCACGATTCAAAGTTCCATTCGGCCATTTTCTTTACCAGAAAGGGCAGCAAATGCCGGTCTTTCTCCGAAAGCTTTACCTTGGCGCGAAATCCTGCTGTAAAAACACAAAGCCAATCATGGAACCCTACCAGCGGGAGGTTTCCAGCCATGACAATGCCAATGGTTTTTACAGGAAAGTCGCAGTCGGGAATGGCATAGTTATTTATCCATTTTTCCAACTTAGGGGCATCTAGCAGGTAATGACCGATAGATTTCAAGGCCATGTAGGTATTATCTGGAGTAAACCAGGGATTATCCAGGGTACATTGTTGCACCACAGCGTTCAGTTCAGGATCATCACCTGCCCGCAGGTATTCGCCGAGTTGGTTTAAAAGGGCCAATCGCTCTTGAATGTTCAAAATGCTAATTTTTGCGCAAAGATAAGATTCCTGCCTTTTATTGAAGCAAGGCAAAAATTTAATAGGAATACTTCAAACAATTGAATGACGGTTCCTGTTTAACGCAAAACACTTTTTAATGGCCGACAAAACCCACACAACTTACGCACCATTTCAGCGATTGGTAAAATTATTGGCAGATTACCGAAAAGAAATAAGGTACATCCTGCTGTACGCCCTGGTAGCCGGTTTAATCAATCTTTCCTTACCGCTTGGCGTTCAGGCGCTTATCGGATTAATTGCCGGCGGACGCATGTCTGCCTCCTGGGGAGTTTTGGTACTTTTTATTTGTATAGGCGCCATGATGGTTGGTTTTTTGCGTCTAATGCAGCTTTCTGTGATGGAATACATGCAGCGGCGCATTTTTACCGATTCCGCCATTGAATTTGCGGTGCGCATTCCACGATTAAACCTGGATGCTTTGCGGAACGATTACCTGCCCGAGTTGGTAAATCGTTTTTTTGACACTCTTACCCTCCAAAAAGGGCTTCCTAAATTGTTGATGGACGGTAGCACGGCCCTACTTCAAATACTATTGAGCCTGACTCTTTTGTCCTTTTACCACAGCAGTTTTGTATTTTTTTCCCTCCTGTTGCTGGGAGGATTGATCGTTTTATTTTATTGGACCGTGCCCAAAGGAATAAACACCAGCCTGAAAGAATCGAAATACAAATACAAGCTGGCTTATTGGCTGGAAGAAGTTGGCCGCGTTTCAGAAACCTTCAAACTGGCGGGCGAATCCAACTTTCCCCTGCATCGCGCCGATGAATTGACGGTAGAATATCTGAATGCCCGCGCCAAACACTGGCGCATTTTACTGATTCAGTTTGCCGGAGGCATTGTTTTTAAAGTGGTTGTGATGACCGGTTTCCTGATTCTGGGAAGTTTGCTGGTGATGAACAATGAATTGAACCTCGGGCAATTTGTGGCCGCAGAAATTTTGATTTTATTTGTCGTAGAATCCGTGGAAAAACTGGTTCTTTTATACGAAACCGGTTATGATCTGATCACCGCAGCAGAAAAATTAGGACAAGTCGCCGATTTGCCCCTGGAGGAAGAAAACGGTATTCGCTCGGAAGAATATTGCTCGAACAAGCCCATTGCCATTGAATTGCGGGGACTCCACTACAATTTTGAAGATGGGAAACATGAAATTTTAAAAAACATCAACCTCCACATCGAGGGCGGAACCCGGGTAGCCGTGGCCGGATATAATGCCTCGGGAAAAAGCACCTTGATGCAAATTATCAGCTTGATCAGACGCGACTACGAAGGAAGTTTGATTTTCAACGGATTACCTGAAAAGAGCCTGCATTTGCGCAGTTTGCGCAATCAAATTGGCGATTTGTCCTCCCAAGAAGATTTGTTTAAGGGTACCATTCGGGAAAACTTAACCATGGGTAACCCCAAAATTCCCCTGCAACGCCTCCTGATGGTGATTGAACAAGTAGGACTTACCGAATTTATTCATGAACAAAATAATGGATTAGATACCGAAATTTTGCCCGCTGGCAAGAACATTCCAGGATCTATTATCACGAAATTACTGGTTGCAAGAGCCATTCTGCCACAACCCAAATTGCTGGTTATGGAATCTATGCTTTCCAACCTGAACTTC
>JAGWYI010000583.1 GCA_018969455.1 Bacteroidota bacterium
TTTCAGCAGAAAACAGGTTTGAAACGCCTACCCATACGCCATAATCTCCAATATCGTCTGTACAAACACCTCATTGTCAAAAGGTTTGATCAAATAATACTCGGCGCCGTTGGCGTAACCGGTTTCCTTGTCGCGCGGGGCCCCCTTGGCGGTGAGAAACACAATCTTGGTGTGCTCAAGCGCCGGATTGTTCCGAATGCGACGCGCCACTTCAAAGCCGTCCATCCCGGGCATCATCACATCCAGCACCATAATATCGGGTAAAAAAACCTGCGCGCGTTCTATGGCTTGCAGGCCGTCATAAGCCTTTTCAAGTACAAAACCCTCCCGCGCTAAAAGGAATTCCAGCGCCACCACAATGTGCGGCTCATCATCAACAATCAATACTTTAGCAGCGGCAGACATCGAATTGCGTCAAATAAGGTGGTGATCGACCTGCTTACGTAGAATGGCATATAAAATGCCTTTCGGCAAATCAGACTATTGTTTCATATTCGATATAAAAGTACGGCAAAAATTTGTTCCGGTTAATTTATACCTCATAATTTTTAAAATTGCCCATTTTTATCTGCTCTTAATCACCCCGCGTTGCGGCGCTCGGGCAGGCGCATCTCGAAACGTGCCCCGCTCGGCCATGGTTGGGCATCGCACACGCGAATGCTGCCGCCGTGCTGCTCCAGGATGGTTTTGCAAATAAACAAACCCAAACCGGTCCCCTTGGGTTTGCCCAATTCGGCACTGTTGAGCTGGGTAAATTTGTCGAAAATGAACTGCCGCGACGCCTGCGGGATGCCCCGACCATTGTCCTGAACCCACCACAACACTTGTCCGGCATCCATCTCAAGTCCGGTTTGCACCACGCCCGTGCGCGGATCGCAGAATTTCAAAGCATTGGATAGCAAATTCACCGCAACCTGGGTCAAATGGTCCTTGTTTCCGGTGATCCAGACGGGCGAATCGGGCATTTGTACTTGTAAATCAATATTTTGCGCAGCAAATAAATGATCCATGGATTCCAGGGTCGCTTGCAGCGTGTCGCGCAGATCGAGCGCTTCCACAGGCGCCTGTGCGCCCGCCTGTTGCAATTTTTCCAGATCCAGCACCTGGTTGATCAAACGGCTGATGCGTTCGCTCTCCGCCACTAAGATGTTGAGATAGGAGGCCGATTGCGACTCTGAAATCTCGGCGCGGTAATCGAGCAAAATTTTCGAGAGGGCCTTGATGCTCGTCACGGGTGTGCGCAGTTCGTGGGTGACGGTAGTGATAAAATCGGCTTTCAGGCTGTCGAGCGCCTTGAGTTGCTCGTTGGCCCGGGTGAGTTGTTGGGTGAGCGCTTCGAGTTGCAGGTTTTTTTGCTCCATCACTTTGCTGTATTCCACAGCCTCGCGGGTTTGCTCCAGGATGCGCATCACCTCGTCAATGCTGATGGGGTCTTCTTTGGTGATCTGCTCGATGATGAGGCGGGCCGTTGCTGCCCCCACTGCGCCCGCGAGCTTGGTTTCGGCAAAATTGACCAGATCCGTCTGCGCCATTTTTTGTCCGGTTAAATTCACCTGATTGAGCAGTTCATACTCTTGCAAAATGGCCTCTGCGCGTTCCTCGCTCAAAAAACGGGTCAAAATATGCCTGATGTCCTCAATTTTCGCCTCTCTTTTCAAAATATCCCATTCCTGGCCAGCAACGTATTTGTGGATATTGACAAATAAATCGGCCTGCGTGAGGTTGAGGGCGGTCGGTTTGGTATTGATGGAAACCACAGCAAAAATCCAGCTGTTGAGCAAAAGGCTCCAAAATGCCGCATGGGTGACGGGATCCAGCCCTGTCAGTCCAAAAAGCGCCCCGGGGCGCAAAAACGAGAGCCCAAACAATCCGTTTTGAACAAAGGAAAGCGGCAAATAACCCGCCTGGGCTATGCTGGGCAGGGGCAGGCAATACGCCCAGATGAAAAACCCCAAAAGCATGCCCGCCATGGCGCCTTGCTCGGTGGCACGTTTCCAGTACAGCGCCCCGATGACGGCTGGCGCCAATTGAGCCACCGCTGTAAAAGAAATAAGCCCCACCGATACCAGATCGTAGGATGTTCCCACCAATTTGTGGTACCAATACGCCAAAAACAGCATGAAAATGATGCTCAATCGCCGAATGTCGAGCAGGCGCGCGATCCCGCTCACGAGGGCGCGCTGGGTGTCGAGCCGGTTGACGCGAAACAACAACGGCACTACAATGTGGTTGGAAAACATGATGCTCAAGGCCGTGGTTTCCACCACAATCATACTGGTGGCTGCCGAAAAACCGCCAATGAAAGCAATCAGCGCCAGCCAGGGCGCACCGAATTTTAATGGCAAATTCAATACATACGTGTCGGGTAAAACACTCGGATCAAACAACATTTTGCCCGCAAGGGCCACTGGAAAAACAAAAATATTGATCAGCAGCAAATACAAGGGGAATACCCACATGGCGGTGGGAATATGCCTCGGACTGCTGTTTTCTACCACCGAAATGTGAAACTGCCGGGGCAAAAGCACCACGGCAAACAACGACAACATCATGAGGATGTTCCAGCTCATAGACGACACGCCGGAACCGGTAAATGAGAACAAGGGTCCCGTATCGGGCCTGCGCAGGGCCTGGCTGAACAAATCATCAAAGCCATCGTACAGGTAAAAGGTGACAAAAATGCCAACCGCAAAAAAAGCAAGCAACTTTACCATGCTTTCAAAGGCAACCGCCGCCACCAGGCCCTCGTGTCGCTCGTTCGGATCGAGC
>JAGWYI010000584.1 GCA_018969455.1 Bacteroidota bacterium
GTTCCCAGGGTTGAATGGTGATGGTTCGGGCATCATTCACCTGCAGGTTGGCTACCTGGCTTACTGGAACCGGATTGCCATAATACTCCACCTGGATATCGGAAATCAGGTTGGTAGAAGCTTTGCCGGTACGAAGTTTGGCCAGTTCGTGGTCGAGGTGTTCAAGAGCCTTTTCCATTGCGGCCTTTGCATCGGCCATCGCTTTATTAACGTCTTCCATGGTGCAAAAAGAAATTGTTAGGGTTGGCCCGCTCAGGCCTGCTGTGCTTGATGTTTATTTGTTCAGAAGCCTGAAAAACCAGTTTGATTTTTCCTGAAAAATGGCTTTTGCATTTGCGGCCGCAAGTTTTCGAAAAAAACCGCTAAAAAACAACGGAATTTGTATTTGAATCGTTCAAATTCTCGGATTTCGAGATTATGACGCTTTGTCGTATGTTATCCTTTTTCATTTTTCATAAAAAGCGCTTGAAAAAAGCGCTTTGTGCGTACCTTCGGCACTACTTATGCCTGAACTACAGGAAATAAAACGGACATTGTCGCGCATAGAAAAACTCGAGCGTGAGGTAAACCTCAAGCAGTTGCAAATCAACAGCTTGCTTGCCATTACGCAGGCAATCAATGAAAATGTTTCTGCCGATGGATTATTCAACATGTATAATTCCTTTCTCCGATGGGAGATCGGGATTCGAAAAATGGCGCTCTTTTTCAAAGAAACCGGCAAATGGGAATGCATGACCTGGCTGGGCATATCGGAAGATTTGCTTCAAACAGACCTTGAGTTGGAGTTGTCGAAGTTTCGAACCACCCGGGGGGTGGAACAATCGGAGCACCCGCTTATCAAGGAGTTTGACCTGGTTATTCCGGTGTTGCACAAAGACGAACCCATTGCCTACACCTTCATTGGCGGTTTTGCGGAAGACGATGATGTATACAATAAGGTGCAATTTGTCACCACCATAACCAATGTGATTGCCGTTGCCATTGAAAACAAACGCCTGTTCAAACAACAATTGCGACAGGAAGTACTCAACCGCGAAGTGGAAGTTGCGGCCGAAATTCAGCGCACTCTCGTTCCTTCCGGATTGCCATCGGGAAAAAACTACGAGCTTTCCAGCATCTACAAGCCGCACTTTGCCGTAGGCGGCGACTACTACGATGTAGTGGAGTTTCCCGATGACACCATTGTGTTTTGCATCGCCGATATTACGGGCAAAGGCATACCTGCCGCCCTGTTAATGGCCAATTTTCAAGCCAACTTTCACGCATTGGCAGCGCGCCGGGCCGCACTTGAAGACATTGTGCACGAACTGAACGAGGCTGTATGGCGTGTTACGCACGGCGATCGTTTTATTACCCTGTTTTTGGCCCGATACGAAATTGCCACCCGTACGCTGCATTATGTCAACGCCGGACATGCGCAACCCCTTTTGTTGATGGACGGCGAAATAACCCTGTTGAAAAACGGATGCACCTCGCTCGGATGGTTGCCGGAATTGCCTTTCCTCGAAACCGGCGGTGTATGCCTTACCGGAGAAGCGCTTATTTTTATGTACACCGATGGTTTAACCGATGTACGCAACGATGAAGGCGACGATTTTGGAGAAGATAAACTAACTGCGTTTTTGAAAGAAAATGCGCATTGTAATGCAAAGGAAATGAATACCCGTTTGCTGCAACACATTGAAAAATTCCGTGAACGCGCACCTTTCCCCGACGACATTACCGTGCTAACCTGTAAAGTGTTTTAAAACCATGAACAAAGACCCTTTTAAATTGCTGGTAAACGGACAGTACACCTTTGAGGCGATGCCCGAAGCCGTTCAACAACTCGATGTGGTGAAGGAAAACGATAATCAAATGCATGTTCTTTGCAACGGACATTCCTTTCAGGCTGAATTCGTTTCCGCCAACCACAGTAACAAAACTTATGTTTTTAAAATTGCCGGTAATCTCTACCAGGTAAAAGTAGAAGATCACTACGACCGCCTCATTCAAAGCCTGGGCCTTACCGTACACAGCAGCACCAAAATAAACGCCGTAAAAGCCCCTATGCCTGGTATGGTACTGGATGTGCTGGTGCAGGAAGCTCAGGAAATTCACAAAGGTGATCCATTGCTTATTCTGGAAGCCATGAAAATGGAAAATGTGCTCAAAGCCGCGGGCGACGGCAAAGTGAAAGCCATCAAAGTTTCCAAAGGGGCTGCTGTGGATAAAAACCAGCTGCTCATCGAAATGGAATAAAAAGCCGTATTTACGGGTTCCCTTTGATAACCAAATTGTCGATCAGACGAACCTGGGCGGCAAATACGGCTACACAGGCAACAATAAACGGGGAGTCTTCCCAATGATCTACTTTTTGTAAACTGAGCCCGTCAACCAATTCAAAGTACTCGGGTTGGAAACCTGCTTCTTTCAAAATATGTATGCATTTTTGCTCCAAAACGCGGGCAGGACTATGCACAAACTCGGTGCGTGCCCATAGCAGGGTTTGGTAAATGAGCGGCGCAAGGGCACGCATTTCAGGGCTTAAACGCACATTCCGGCTCGACATAGCCAAGCCATCGGGTTCGCGGGTGGTAGGGCACATTTCCAGTATAACCGGTGAATGCAACTGCCGCAACATTTCGCGTACAATGCTCAATTGCTGATAATCTTTTTGCCCCATAAACAAGCGATCAGGCTGAAATATATCCAATAAGCGTTTTACTACCGTGGCCATCCCTTTAAAGTGCCCAGGCCTGAAAATGCCTTCCATCACCGCATCGAGC
>JAGWYI010000585.1 GCA_018969455.1 Bacteroidota bacterium
TTTACCGGATGTCCATGTGGTAGACCGCTATTTTGAAGCAGTAAAGCCTCTGAAGGTGATAAACGATGGGAAAGGACTGGATTATTTCCTGCCTGAAATTACCGGCCCACATCTGGCGCCCAATAAACCATATATAGCGTTTGTTTTGGGGGCCACCCACAACACCAAGCGGCTCGAACCCGATCAGATGATCCAAATTTGCCAGATGATTCAATCGCCCGTGGTTTTGCTGGGCGGTCGGGCAGAAAGTGACCTGGGCGCACAAATTGCTGAACGCTGCGCCGCAAAAACCGATTTGTACAACCTAAGTGGAAAAACCTCCCTCCACCAATCGGCTGATGTAATTCGCCAGGCAAGTGTCGTGCTCACGCACGATACCGGTTTGATGCACATTGCTGCCGCGTTTCAACGCCCCATCATTTTAATATGGGGGAACACCACACCGCGCCTGGGAATGTACCCCTACGACCCGGAAAACAAGGGCGATTGCCGATCCTTCGAAGTTCAAAATCTGCCTTGCCGGCCTTGTTCCAAAATCGGGCATGAAAGTTGCCCCAAAGTGCATTTCAAATGCATGCGCCTTCAACCATTGGCCGAAATTGCCGCACAAGCTGATGATTTATGCAAAAACAGAAAATGATAATTTTTTCCGAATGCGCGGAAATGTTTCCCAATTTATCAAAATTGCGCGATGTTTGCCTCTTCAGACGACAATTCTGAAAGTTTAACAATAACTGGCAGATGATTTGGTATTCCTACCAAAAAAATCCGCTATTTTTCGGCTGTAATTCTCAGAATACTACGCTCAAAACAATCTGGTATGCACACTAGAAAACTACATTTCCTTTTTGCTTGTTTGCTTCTGGCAAATACGGCCCTTTGGTCGCAAGACATCCATTTTACCCAGTTTAACATGGCCCCGATCAGCCTGAACCCTGCCTTGACAGGAAAATTTGAAGGCACTGCACGATTTGGTGGCATTTACCGGGGCCAATGGGCAAGTATCCTTGGTACAAGCCAGCAGTTTTCAACCCCTTCCGCCTGGATTGACGCGCCCATTATTCGCGGCATTCGCAAAAAGGACTGGCTCGGCATCGGATTGATGTTATTTACCGACCGCGCAGGCGCGCTGGGCCTCACCCATGGCGGTGGCGGTGTGTGCGCAGGATATCACATGGGCTTTGGCAAAAAAAGCAGCACCGTTTTGTCTTTTGGCCTGATTATGGGCGGCGAAAACCGCCGATTGAGCCCGGGAGACCGCGCCCGTCTGGAAGATGGTTTCAACAACAGCGGCGATTATACCTCCAGTTTGGACAATTTTGCAACCAATAAGCAAAAATACAATGACCGTGCGGCTGGCATCGGGATTTCATCCAAATTGAATAAAAGAATGGATTTTTCACTGGGCTTTAGTGCCTTTCATCTGGGACGACCCCGATTTTCCTTAGTAGACAGCAGCACAACACAAGAACGACTGCAACGTCGCTTTATCGGTACTGGCGCCTTTAACATGGCTCTTACCGATGTGTTGAGCAACAGCGCGTCTTTTTTGTATCAAACCATGGGCGGCGCCGATGAAATCGCCATCCAGGACATGGTAGGATTGTTGTTCAACAAAGAAAAGGACATTACCCTCAAATTTGGACTTGGTTACCGCCTGGGCGATGCCGCCCAAATTTTGTTGGGCTACCAACAAAAAGACCTTCAGGTGGGCATAGCATACGACGTGAACATCAGTCCGCTGTCTGCTCAAACCAATTATCGGGGCGGTTTTGAAATCGCAGCCAATTACATCGTCAAAAAATACAAAAAACCCGATCCCAAGGCCAAAATCCTCTGTCCACGTTTCTAGATTCTACCTCAACCCGCAAAAAAACACCGGCTTTAACCTTCCTCAATTTATGAAATATACACTTCTTTTTCTTTGTCTTTTCGGGTGCCTTTCAGGTGTGCTGCAGGCGCAGCCGATCAACCGTGCAACTCCGGAAGCCAACTTGAAAGCAGCCGATGAATCGGTTGCCAACAACAACCCCTACCAGGCACTCGAGCTGTACCAAAAAGTGTACGACGAAACCAAGGACAAAGCAATAAACGTAAAAATCGCAAAACTCCATTACGACCTGCGCGATTATGAAAAAGCGGAAAAAGCGTTCAGTAAAATCGTTTTACGCGACCGAAAAGCCGAATTCACCGAATTGAAATACTGGCTTGCCCTGAGCATGAAAATGAACGGTAAATATGCCGAAGCCATTGATATGTTCAACCAATACATTTCCGATGGAGCAGATGAAAACCTGAAAAAATCGGCCAAACTGGAAATTGCCGGTTGTGAACTGGGCAGAAAAGCCAAACAACCCGAAAACCTTCTTGTCAACAACATTGGCAAAAAAGCCAACAGCCCCCAAACAGAAGCATCGCCCTTCCCTTACAACGGCGAATTGTATTTTTCCTCGCTCAAATCCAAGGAAATCGTAACCCTCGACGGTAAAGAGGGCGATTGGTATGCGAAAATCTATACCGCTAAAAAAGAAGGCGAAGAATTTGGCGACCCAACTGCACTCGGAACCCAAATCAACCGGGAAGGCTGGCATCAAGGCAATGTGAGCATCAGCATAGACGGTACCACGCTGTTTTTTACACGCGTCGAAACTGAATTTAATGGCATGAGCAGCAGCAAAATATTTTTTGCACCCAAAACCAATGAAGGCTGGGGCGCCGCCAATGAAGTTACCGGCGTAAATGGTGAATACATCGCAAAACACCCCTGC
>JAGWYI010000586.1 GCA_018969455.1 Bacteroidota bacterium
TGTACATCGAAGCCGAACTCACTGGCAACGCCAACTGATCCACCGATGAGGTTTGTAAGTGTATTTGCCTGCGCGCTGTCTATGGTTGAACTGTATTCATAACTCACACCTCCGTCGAAGGAAATATTCCCGATAAATCCGGCATTGGTCGTGATGGTTTTCTTGTTTTGATCAATGAATCCTTGCCACGCTTTGTAAGAGTTTTTGCACAAATTGATACTGTCTAAATAAGCAACCGATAAAACAGGATCTGTGGAGTATTGATCGCGTTTTCGCTTATAAAAATCTTCCAAATCCTTCAGGTATGGGATTACTTTGGTCGTCAGGTACCATTCGGAGTAATAGTAATTGGTAGCGCCGCCAGGTTTCGTATTCAACACGCGATCTGTTTTTACCGAACAGGAATCTGAGTTAAATTTAATTACATCTGCAAATCCAAAAATCATATTGATCGCAGTACCCACATACACGTCCCCTCCCTGGCCGCTGCCTACAATCATTTCGTCTTCACTGGTAGAAATTCTTTCATCCAGTGTGGTACAAACTTCTGTCGTTTTTTCCTGAACGCCTCCGAAAGTAATCGAACCAGTAAGAGTTGGCCCCACATCTCCGTCAATTGTTTCCAGCGTGCCTATCCCAAGAGGAGCCAGGACAAAGGTAACATCGGGCGCCAATTCGGTTTCCAACTGAATGGTTGTTTCGTTGGTCGCCTCAAAACTCCAATGAGTTTCCGAACAAATTGTAGTCCCTTTTTCTATGTATGCATAACTGGCATCTCCGGGAGGATCACGCAATATTAGGGTCGGAATGGTGGGCGTAATGGTGGTAAAAGTATTCTCCCGGTTTACAATTCCTTCAATAATGGCTTCCCGCGAAATGCTGTTATTTTTTCCTTCCTTGGAGGTGCCAATAATTTGAATTAACTTGGTATAAGGCGAGGTAGGCGAAGGTGGCCCCACCTTGAATTTGTATCTTAAAGTATGTAAACCATTGCTTCGTCTGAGCACAGTATCAATAACCTCTCCAGCCAATAGGTTAACAAACCTGAAATTGGCTGTATCCAGTACACAAACGCCTTCATCGGCAACAGAACCGTTCACATATGTAGGTTCGTATTTTTCCACCAATTGCACCCCTATCTGCTCCACACTGCCCGATTGCAATACAATACTGCTGCAATTGGCCACAGGATCGAGCCCCGAAACCAGCTCCACCTCAGGTTTGGCATAATAAATAAAGTTCACAACCGTATCGCGCTCACTCAGGTTGACTTCCCTTCCACCTTGTGTCTGAAAATCTGCCTTGATCACCGGATCTGAATGCTCTACAATGGCAACAGTATATTTTGACAATGCCGGCAAACCAGTAAATGAATACTTGCCATCCTGGTTTTTCAAGGTGTCGGTGCGTTCATAACATCCGTTTTGAGAGCGCACTTTTACTACGCAACGGGTGCCTTGGCCCTGTCCAGGCGGGTATTTCAAAACAGATTTCCGGCAATCCCCGCCAGCCACCTGACCCGTAATTTTTCGCGTCTTATTGTCGAGGAAAACGATGCCCGCTATCGGGGTGGAAATTTTATAAATATCCCAAAACTTGGGTGTAAAGTTGTGATCATTATAAACCGGCGTCAGCGTAGCTGATTCACCGGGCTCCAGATCTACCGAAAACTTACCCGTTGAATCGGTATATATACGGGGCGTGTAACTATTGCCGTTTACCAAAATCTCTACCCCTGCTGCAAAACAGTCGGAATTTTTATACCGCACATAGCCTGTTACGTTCAACAATGAGCGGTCGGTGTAATCAACCTGATCGACAGAAGTAACGCTGGGGTTGAGCGTTACCTGACGAGTTGCCGGAGCAAACTCGTGCGGGGTCGTTTTCGGAAATTTTGCAAAATTGCTCCAAAGATGGTTGTAAGCTTTGCCATAATCAATAGGCAGCGAACCACAATTGTTTAATGTGCCCCCATCCGCTTCGTTTAATGGAAAATAAACCCTTAATCCAGCCTCCTGCATGTCCCTTGGTGTTAACACATGGCTCTGCAAAGTATTCAAATCTAAAATCGAATTATAAACCACAAACTCATCCACTAAACCGGAAAAGAAATTGGAGAAATTAACCGCATCCTCTACCGTCCCTGTGCTTGCACGATCCGCCCCAAGTATCCAATGATAGGTGGAGTCAGACCAATCTCCGTCTACATTTGAAAACACATTGGTAGAAGCCAGTACGCCATTTACATACGTTTGGATGGTACGTGTAGAATTACTTGTGCTGTCAATGGCCAAAGCAATGTGAGAATATCCCGTAGAAAGTTCGCCCACTTTGGTTCCCTGACCTGTGCCCCCATTAATGTCAATAATCAAATCGTTCAAAATCGGGTTCTGGGGATTTTGCATAAGTCTCAAGGAAAAACGATTCCCCCCCCACCATTTCGACAACAATGTCTGGGTATTGGGCTCCGGCCCATCACTGTAAACCCACATTTCTACTGTCGACTTCGGTGTCAGAGAAAAATTGGGTAGTGCCGCATACGATTTTTTATTTTTAGAAAACTGTAGGGCCCAATTCATATAGAAATACTTGGAGGGCCTGGCATTAAAAGTCGTACCGGTACCGTAATTAGCACTTTCGATGGAATAAAAACCGGTACTATCGGTGCGAGCAGAAGTACACACGAGAGGAATGTCCGTTCGACTTCCATTACTAAATGCAGCACTTGAAAAATAAGAACCGCAGAAATACAATTTTATCCGATTA
>JAGWYI010000587.1 GCA_018969455.1 Bacteroidota bacterium
TTTGGTTTTGGTGGCTTTTGCCATAAACCGTGCAATGGTGCGTTCTTTATCGGCGATAACCCTTTGTTGATTTTCGGCAGCGGCATTCATTTGGTCCCGGCGTTCCTGGCTGAGTTCCACATATCGGGAATAGGCAGCCTTATAGTCATACAATTTGCCCAGCACCACTTCTACGGTTCGATTGGTTACATTATCGAGGAATCGGCGGTCGTGACTAATAACCACAGCCATACCCTGGTAGCTATTCAAGAAATCTTCCAGCCAAAGGATACTTTCAATGTCGAGGTGATTGGTTGGCTCGTCGAGCAGGAGTAAATCGGGTTCGCGGAGCAGCATTTTAGCCAGTTCGATGCGCATTTGCCAGCCGCCGGAGAATTCATCGGTGAGTCGACTCATGTCGGTCGATTTAAACCCGAGGCCAGAAAGCACTTTTTCGGCATCAGCCTGGGTCGTATGTCCTCCCAGATGATGCAGGCGTTCGGTAATATCGCCCATTTCAACGATGAGTTGGTGATATTCCTCCGATTCATAATCTTCCCGTATGGTCAGTTCGTGTTCGATCGCTTTAAGGCGCCTGTCGAGTTCGAGTACTTCCGAAAAGGCGGTCATAGTTTCATCCAGTACCGTTTTGCCTTTGGGCAGGAGCATATCCTGGTGCAGGTACCCGAGTGTAAACATGGAAGGGCGAACCACATTCCCTTCATGTGGAGACATATCTCCGGCGATAATTTTCAGGAGCGTTGATTTTCCGGCGCCATTTCGGCCTACGAGACCGATTCGTTCGCCTGGTTTAATCACCAGATTGACCGAATCGAGCAGAATTCGGTTTCCGTATTGGATGTAGATGTTATTCAGATTCAACATGCCGCAAAGTTAGGCAAAAAAGACATTTTGCTCCTCCTAAAGGCGGCAACAGATAGATGTTGGGGAATTAAAGTGTTAAAATATATAAAAAACCAATTTGCAATTCTATTTTTGCCGCTGCCCTATTGTAAAATACCAGTTATTTTTCATTGGCGCTGGTTCGTTAAGTGCATACATTATGGTATAATTTATTGAAAATCAGCGTCTGGCATGATGACAAACACAATCTTTCCGGCAGTGTTTGTTTTCTCGCCCTTTTACCTCAAAACCCGTTATTCCAGGCCTATTTTACATCAGCCTCTTGTTAATCAAACATCCAAACGGTCAGTGAACAAACTTAAAAAATTGCCGCAACAATGGGTTGGGCGCATCAAGCAAGCACTTCCTGCGAATGTTTTGTGGATTATTGGAAGTGCGGGACTGTTAACTGCAATAGCAATTGTCACATTTTACATAGCGCAACAGCGCCGGCAGGCTGCCTCGATGGCATTCACGCCCGCAGTTCAGGAAAACAAACGTTGGGGCTTCGACCTCAATACTTACCAATTATCGGAAAAGCCCTTGCGTTCAGGCGATGTTCTGGGCGAAATTTTACTCCAGCAAGGACTCAGTTATCCACAGGTTGCGCAATTGGTAAACGCCACAAAAGGCATTTTCAACATCAATTCCATGCGCGCGGGCAAGGCGCTTTATTTTTTGAAAAAAGGCGTTTCACCAGTTCCGGAGCACATGATTTACGAGCCTTCTCCGTATGAATATGTGGATTTCAGCCTTCAGGAACCCTTTCAGGTTCAGGTGATAAAACGCCCGGTTCGTACAGAAATCGTAGCTTCGTCGGGTGTTTTGGAAACCAGTTTTTGGCAGGCGCTTACAGACAACGGACTCAGCGACGAATTGGCAGATGGAATGATTGACGTATTGGCCTCATCGGTTGATTTTTATCATCAGAAGCAGGGAGACCGCTTCAAGGTGGTTTATGAGCAGCACTATGTTGAGGGTGTTGCAGTAGGCACCGGTAAAATTATCGCAGCGCAGTACGAGCGTGACAACAAGTCCTATTTTGCCTTTAATTTTGAAAAGGAAGGGGAAAAAGTAAACTACTTCGACTTTGACGGCAGACCTGCCAAAAAAGCCTTTTTAAAGTCGCCCATCAAGTTTTCCCGTATTTCCAGCCGATATAATCTGCACAGGCTGCATCCCATACTTGGATATCACAAGGCCCATCTAGGCACCGATTATGCAGCGCCTTATGGCACCCCCATTATGGCAGTCGCCGAGGGTGTTGTGGAGGAGGCTACCCGGCGCGGCGGAAATGGCAATTTTGTTAAAATTCGCCATGATGGCATCTACGAAACCCAATATTTGCACATGTCGGGCTTTGCGCGCGGCATCCGCAGGGGTGCGCACGTTGCGCAGGGGCAAACGATAGGGTATGTTGGCTCAACAGGTTTGGCAACTGGTCCACATTGTTGTTTTCGATTTTGGAAAAATGGCCGTGAGGTTGATCATTTGCGGTTAAATTTGCCGCAGCCACAACCCATAAGTGGTCCCATTTTGCAAGAATTTAATGTGGTGCGCGACAGTTTGATCAAGGTGCTCGACCGGGTTCAGTACCGCACCTTTAACAATCAAGAACACGGCGCAGAGACCCTGGAAGGGATACCTGGCGTTACCCCTTGAGCACTTGCATCAGTTTTTTTCGTGCCCGGCACTCCATTGCGCGCAGGCTGAAGAGAAGTCGTACGATATACCGCGTAAATCATTTACTATTTGCTTTTATACCAGGATTCTCCGGATTTTGTGGATAAATCAGGATGGATTTTGCTGATTTATAATGATTTATAAAGATCGTTATGTACAAAATCTGGCGGGGTAAAGTTTATAATCGTTTTTTCTT
>JAGWYI010000588.1 GCA_018969455.1 Bacteroidota bacterium
TAACGATCTTTATAAATCATTATAAATCAGCAAAATCCATCCTGATTTATCCACAAAATCCGGCGAATCCTGGTATACTTTTTGACCCATATGAAAATATCTGCCCGGCAGCTCCCCGGGTATTTCCATGGCCCTAAACTTGCTCTTCCAGCTTCAATTGAACAATTTTTAACAAAGTCTCTGCTTCCACCGGCTTGCTGATGTAACCGGCAATTTCCTCGTAACCAATGGCACGGCTTTTATCGCCGGGTGCAATGGAGGAACTCACGATATAAATGGTCGTTTTTTGCTTCAAAGAATGCTTGATTTTCAAAAACTCGTCCATAAACTGCCATCCATCCATAAAAGGCATGTTGATGTCGAGCAAAATAATTTCAGGAATATTCTCCCCTTTTTGAATCAAGTCCCGCAGGTGTCCAATTGCTTCTTCTCCGTTGTAAAACGAAAGAGTTCTTTTGCTGATATCCAGTTTTTGAATGGCTTTCTTCGTAAACAACTGGTATATCTCATCGTCGTCTATGATACAAATGGTATCAATTTTCTTCATGAATTCGCGTTTAATAGGGATTTCAGGCAGATTAACCAAGTTTTTGAGCATCGGTGGGTGCAAATACATAGATCAAATTCAACTGCGCAACTCGCATGACTTTGGGTTGAATTGTACCGACAATAATACATACTCCCGTAGCAACGAATGTACTGCATTTATACCAGACAAGACCAAAGTCATTATGGTTACTTTTATTAAAACAACAAAGTTTTTATTCCAAAAACCGTGCCTTGTCTGTAGAGAATTAGAATAAATACCATCGTCAAATGTAAAGTTAGGGATTTTGGTGTTGGCCCAAACGTTTGTTCAAACAAATTCCCAATTCTACGCATGCGAAAAAGCATGCTGTTGGTTCGAATGTTATTGTTTTTTCATTATGCTGGGTTTAAAACCCTGTACGCTTGCACCATCATAGCCTATTAAAAATTGTATTTTGAATGAATATGAAGCGTTTTTTTAGCCAGACTCTGTAAAGCAAAGGTCAATTTCTTCCATGCTGTATACTTTCAAGCTGGCTAATGCCGTTTTGAGTGCGCACCACAAACTTGCATGTTATGCGTTTTTTCAACCTGAATTTTTTGTTTTTTACCTCAATGATCGTGCTTTTGGGCGCATGTGCCACCCTTCAGCAGGGCGCATGGCTAAAAACCCATCACCGGAATTTGCAGGCACTGGCAACCGGAACCCTTTCTGCCGAAGATCGATTGGATGGACTTTTATCTGATTATGTGCAGTTTTTGAATGAAGATTTGAAATTTGCCGACCCCAGGAAAGGCATAAAATTTGTTCGAAAATACCATGATGAGAACCTGAGTGCCATCGAAACCATACTGAAAAACAGCGAAGTATGGAAAGAGCAAATGAATTTGAAAGATAAATTGGCTTTTGGATTACGCATTGTTAAAAAGCCTTATATTAAAGACCTTATTCGGCTCGGGCCCAAATTCAAACGCAAATACAAAGAATACGAATTTGCGGTTAAAATGGCCTCCCGCATCTCTGGTGGCCTGACTAAATTGGCTGGTAAAAACCTGGAAGAATAGCTTTCCAGACCCAAAATCGCTTCCATTAGGCCTGCATCTCTCCAAGCTACGCATAAAAAAGCCGGAAAAAAATCGCTTGAGATTCTTTTCCGGCCCTATATTTTACCTTCTATTTCAATTATTTCCGCTTTTCTTCCGCCTCTTCTTCCTCGTCCTCGGCAATCTGCTGAAGGAAGGCAGCCCTACGAGGCGCCGGCATTTCGGAATCCATGCCTTTGATGGCCTTCCAAAGCACCTCGTTGAACTCCAGATCAGGAACACGGTCTTCATGTGTGAGGTCGAAGGCTTCCGAGCGCCGACTCAGTTCGTTCACGGCCGCATTGCGGTCATCCAGACTGATTCGTGCGGGAAGCGCTTTGAAGGGGGTAAGATCCGGTTTGGCGGTAAAACTGCGCCACATCGGTGTAGCCGCTACATCGTACTGACTCATTGGCGGCATGCCCAAAATCAATTCGATGGTACGCAACATGGCACTGGTGCTGTACATGGTGTGGTCTACATGATGGCGACGAGTATAAGGGCTCACAACAAATGCAATAGATCGGTGTGCATCAACATGATCGGCGCCGTTCTGGGCATCATCTTCCAGAATAAATACGGCCGATTCCTTCCAAACCGGACTGTTCGACAAATGTTCGATAAACAAGCCTACCGCCAGGTCATTATCGGCGACCATGGCATAGGGCGTATGACTTCCCTTGCGCAAACCTTCTGTGTGGTCATTGATCAAACGCAGGGTGTTCAACCGTGGTAAAGCGTTTTTGGCTACCAGGGAGTCGAACTCGCGAGCCCACTGGCGCACGCGGGTGGTATCCATCACATCGGTGTCCCAAGAGGTGAAATAAGGGCAAAAATGCCCTTCCAGAGTTGGATAATTGGCTTTGTAATCATCGGCAAACTCACCGTAAGTCCGGAAAGTAATCCCCGCACGGCGAGCATGATCCCAAATAAAGCCGCCTTTGGGGCGCGCCGTGGTGCTTTGTCCTTCATACACATAATCGCCGCCACGACCGCCATAACTGGTTACCCAGGTTTTTTCGGTATAATCATTGGCGTAAGCCGCAGTACTCCAGTTATGACCATCGGCACTAACCTCCGAATCTACGTAAAAATTATCCAACAGCACAAATTCGCGGGAAATCTGGTGTTGGTTGGGGGTATA
>JAGWYI010000589.1 GCA_018969455.1 Bacteroidota bacterium
CAGTGATTTTGTACCTGATGCTAAAGCTTTTCCTACTGCGTTGCCTGCTGCAACACATACGCCGACCGAATTCACACAAAATTATGTAGCCGTAAAGCCAATCGCAACACCTCGGCCTAATACCAACAAAAAGCCTGAACCATCACCTACTGCAACAAGAATACAAACATCCATCCCCACACCACCATCTATTCCTACGTTGGTTCAAGTTGTTGTACTATCAACAGCCAACTTACGCGCTGGGCCAGGTATTCAATTTGATGTAGTAGGCAAAGCGGTTGCAGGAAAAATACTGACCGCTTTTGAGTACGACGATACCCAAAATTGGATACCGTTAATTGATGGTACCTGGATTTTTGCTGAATTAGTACAGGCAAATGAAATCACCGCAGCAGCACAAACTGTTGAAACAACAGCAATTAACGCGCCTGTTTCAAGTTGGGCTATTGTACAAGTAGACAAACTCAACGTGCGTCAAGCACCGTCACTCTCCGCAAATGTGATTGACGGACTCAAATTTGGCGACTGTATCGCTGTGATTTCAGCACAACCAGAATGGTTGCAAGTACGTTATACCGACAATACTACTGGTTGGTGCTGGCGAGAATACATAAAACAAACGGACGCTTGTCCAACCCCATTGCCGCAAATAATATCTAATCCTGCATATCAAACTGCCACCTACATTGAACGACCCTTCAAGCCAAACACTACCGTTGCACACAATACGATTATTCACGAGTGCTTTGGCAGTGGAAAAAGTCCACTACGCAACGTAGCTGCCAACACTCCGATAGAAGTTTTGGGGGGCGGTTCTTTTCAGCCTCCAGTGCATCAAATTGATGCGTTAGGCAATGGCCCTTTTTATAAAATTCGGTTATGGGATGGACAAGTTGCATGGATTCAACAAAAAGCCGTAAACGCCAATGCAGAAGCATTTGCATCGGTGTCTGGAATTTGTGAAGTCTATGATGCGATAAACTGGGCACAAATTGCAGCAAATCGACCACCAACGCCTACTCCCAATTGGTCAGATTGGTCAAGACAAGCATCAGCGCCAAGCACATCGTCGCAAGGATGTTGCAAAACTTGTAGAAAGGGAAAAGCATGCGGTGATACCTGTATTTCCAGAAGTTATACGTGCCATGTTGGACGAGGATGCGCATGCAATGGCTAAAATTCGATGAACAATTGCCTGATTTTTGAGGAAAAAAATTAACCCTTATGCAAAAAATGTGTGGTGTTTTGATGGTTTTCTTTATCGCGATGAGCCTACTGGCAGGTTGTGGAGAATCTTCGTCGTCTCGAAGTAGTTCAACAACAAAAAATTTACCAACTGTGTATACCTATTGTCCTGAATGTGAAGCAACTGGGATGCCTGCCAATGTTTGGATCGACCAAGAAATGTCAAGCGTTGCTTGCACAATTGGCTGGAATCAACGTGTGCCATACGAAGATGTGTCGGATGTTAACGGCGGAATGGTAAAAATTCGTAGCAACAACTGCAGAGGATGGATTCGCATCAGTCTTGTAAAAGAGTAAAAGCACAAAGTTTTGTAGTGCGAAAGAGTAGGAGTATCGTATGGAAATTCTGCTTCCTATATTTTTTTGGCTGATCTGTAGTATTGGTGCTGCTGCCATTGCCCGTAGCAAAGGACGCAGCGGTTGCTGGTGGTTTTTTATTGGCACACTGATTGGCCCTATTGCGTTACTCATTGTTGGGTTTATGGCATCGGTGCAGGAACCACCAGAAGTTAATCACAAAATTGACTATCTAACAGCAGTTACCTCAACGATGGCTCCGCCTGTTTCTACTCCAGGATCGCCGATGGATGACCAATTGAAACTGCTCGCTGAATTAAAGAAAATGCTTGATGCGTCGTTAATTACTCAAGAGGAGTATGACATCAAAAAAGTGGAAATTTTGAAGCGAATGTGATTGTGTAAATTCCGGTTGTAACTGCCCAGGCATAGAAACCTTGTCGGAAAATCATGCACATTGCCAGTCACAACAGGGATTTAACCGACTGCGCCTTGTGCTTCAGATAGACTCCTCCCTTGGTCAGTTGGTCTGCAAGTCTGTCCCGAACCGGAGTTTGGGCATGGTTCATTTGGCCCCAAAGAACCTTTACAATTGAATGAGCAGGATTCCCGTAAACAGGCGTGACAACAGATTTCAGTCACATGTCGTGACTGGTTGAATCGACTCGGTTAGTATTACAGCGCAAGATTGGGAGCAAGAGCCGTAAGGCGTGCCAGTTTGGACTTGCGGTGGGACAGGTAAGCAACGTGGTTGCGTTTTTGGGAGTATCATTGCTGAAATAGAACTTGACTTCGTCCGACTGCTCCAGATTACGGCGGATCACCAGCCATACGGGTGCGGTAGGCAAACCACCCCGACTTTCGAGGATGCGCAGGAAAGCAAAGTCACAGAGGATCGGGCCTTTGCTACCCTCTTTGATCGCGGCACGTTGCCATGCCTGGTTTGGAACTTGGGCGACCCGTTCGTGCACTGTCGTTGCTTTTTCAGTTGGATTGTGCAGGCGGGTCGGACGGCGGCCGCGCCCACTCCAGTCAGGCACAAAGACTTCGGGGCGCGCTGGCCAGACCTGGGTGGTGCGCTTGATCTCGGTGAAGTACCATTTATTCAAGAGTGCTACCCCGTCGCGAAATGCAGGCGAATCGCCATACAATTCGTCGGCAGCCAACCACTGGAAAGGCAAACTGTCCCGTTCCACGGCGACCT
>JAGWYI010000590.1 GCA_018969455.1 Bacteroidota bacterium
GATACCTGTACGGGCAAATTGACGGTGAGCGATACAACGGGTTTTCATGCAGGAGATGAAGTATTGATTTTTCAAATGCAAGGTGCATCAGTCAATACGACCAATTCGGGTAGTTTTGGCCAAATACAGAGTTTCAATTCTGCTGGCCGCTGCGAGCGCGCACGTATAGATTCGGTCCAACTGAATGCTATTTTCATACACAATCGTCTATTGTTCAATTACAATCTGGGTGGCAAGTTGCAATTGGTGCGTTTGGCGGTTTATGCCAATGCAACGGTTGTGGATACGCTTCGGCCCAGAGCCTGGGATGGAATTACCGGAGGGGTATTGGCCCTGGAGGTGTCTGGAACGCTTACGCTGAATGCGCCCATCGTGGGCGATGGCCTGGGATTCAGGGGGGGCTCAGCCGATGTCAACCCCAATAACAATTGCAACTGGCTTATACCGGAAACGGCCTATTATTACGCCAATGGCAATTGGAGGGGCGCCAATAAAGGGGAGGGTATTGCCATTTTTGAACCCGGTAAGGAACTTGGCCGCGGCCCGCAAGCCAATGGCGGCGGCGGTGGAAACGACCATAATTCCGGCGGCGGTGGTGGCGGCAATTTATACAGCGGCGGCAAAGGGGGCGACAACAATGAACCAAGCACCTTTGGCTGCTCGGGTCATTCGCCGGGCATTGGCGGATTGGGCCTCAACGCCCTGAACGACAGATGGTATCTGGGTGGCGGCGGCGGCGCCGGGCATACCAATAATTTTCCTACGGGCAACGGCGGCAACGGCGGCGCCATTCTCCTGATTAAAGCACAATCCATAAACGGATCCATGCCATTTATTCAATCTAACGGTATGCCCGGTAAAACGGCCAATGGAGACGGCGGCGGCGGCGGCGGCGGCGGTGGCAGCATCCGACTCGAACTGACCAATCCGGCGCCCAACCTCGTGCTCGCTGCAATGGGGGGGAATGGCGGAAATACACTCAACAACAATCAAAGCAGGTGCTTCGGGCCAGGCGGCGGCGGCAGCGGCGGACTGGTGCGATGCAATCAACCCATAAATGCCATGCTGAATGGCGGACAAGCTGGTGTGGTTACAGGATCAACCAATGGATGCAACGGATCAACCAATGGAGCCAGTGCAGGGCAAAATGGCGAATATCAACCGCTTGTTGCCATTCCAGCCGAACATAACATCGCCTTTCAACCCCAAATTACCACGCAACCGCAAAACAAATCGGTATGTGAAGGAAATCCGGTTTACTTTTCCATCGCAACCGTCAGCGGAAACTGGCAATATCAATGGGAAATCAATACGGGCAATGGATGGCAAACAATTGGAGCAAATCAGGGGTATTCGGCCTATAACTCGCCCAACTTGGGCATTTTAAATCCGACAATCGCTCAAAATGGATATACTTTCCGATGCCGGGTAAAAAAAGGCAATTGTTCGAGCCTGGTGTCTCTGCCTGCAACCCTTACGCTTTTACCCAAAACGAGTGCCGCATTTACCTACAACATCCAAAATGCCCAGGTAGTATTCAACAATACCGCACAAAATGCCGTGCAGTATTACTGGTCATTTGGCGACGGGAGCAACAGCCTCTTGCCCAATCCAGTGCACACGTACAGCCATGAAGGCAGCTTTAAGGTTACTTTTTATGCCATTGGCGCTTGTGATACGGCCATTGTATCGCAAAATCTGCTTATTGCCCTTGCTCCGCAGGCCGGATTTTCAATTCCGGATACCCTATATGGCTGCAATTCGGTGGAGGCCGTATTCATCAACGATGCCTCCCAAAATACCACAGGGTTTTCCTGGTTGTTTCCGGGTGGAACACCTGCCACTTCCAATTTACCCAATCCGGTTGTATTTTATTCCAATTCCGGATTGTTTTCGGCTACCCAGATCGTAAACAATGTTGCCGGAGGCGACACCCTCACCAAAAATATTCTGGTTCAGGTAGAGCAAAACCCTCTGGCCAGTTTTATTGTCTCGGGCATTTTTAACGGTTTGGTAAGCGTCAACAACATGAGCACGGCGGGGGCTGGATACACCTGGAATTTTGGAGACGGAAGCGCCGATGTTTCGGCCTTCCAGCCGCAGCATCAATACAGCCAAAGTGGCCAATATACCATCACGCTGGTCGTAAGCAATCCTTGCGGCGCCTCTATTTTACAAACCCAGGTGCAGGTAACCCTGGTTGCCGTAGATGAATTAGCCCTTGCCCGGCTTCCACACGTTTATCCCAATCCTGCAAGGCAAGCCTTTTTTATAGATTGCCGTAAAATGCCCGAAAAACCGCTGTATTTCCGCGTGCTTGATGTGCAAGGCAGGGAAGTTGACAGTCAGCAAAGCAAGGGGGAAACATTTTATGAGGTGGATGCAAGCACTTGGTCATCGGGGATGTATCATTTGGAATTGTTTCTGCCTTCTGGTATGGTACACACGCTTATGTGCAAACAATAACCGTATTGTGCACCCAGGTGCCCAAAACAGGACAGAAAGTTGGCAGAATGGTGGTACAAGCTACTTCGTTCTGTTTCTTCGGTTAAAACAGTTTCGCAGCGGCCCAACGAACGACAAATGCAATGAAGACCAGAAATCTGGAAAAAGCCTGCTTTTTGCCGGAATTTGCAGGACTTTGTAGAAAATTCAGGATTAATTTCGCTGATTTATAATGATTTATAAAGATCGTTATGCACAAAACTTGGCAGCTTGAAGTATAAATCCCTAATTTTGCGC
>JAGWYI010000591.1 GCA_018969455.1 Bacteroidota bacterium
TTGGCAGGGTGGTGCGATTATCATTGCCCGGGATGAATTTTGTACGCTCATTGATGTAACCCGTAAGGTAGGCCCGGCTTAATGGACTGTATGGGACAAAACCAATGCCCAATTCTGCACAAACAGGTAATATTTCCTGAGCCGGTTCTCTGGTCATTAAAGAAAATTCCGTTTGTATTGCCGTCAGTGGCTGCACGGCATGGGCCTGGCGAATCGCCTCCACGCCTGCTTCACTCAAGCCGAAATTGCGTACTTTACCTTCCTGAATCAAATCTTTAACCGTTCCTGCCACATCTTCCATCGGTACATTCGGATCTACCCGGTGTTGGTACAGCAAATCAATCACATCTGTTTTTAAGCGCGTTAAGGATTGTTCCACCACGGCCCGGATGTGTTTGGGATTGCTGTTAAATCCGCCGGTCAGTTTATTATCCTGAATATCAAACCCGAACTTACTGCACAAGGTGATTTTTTTTCGGAAAGGCGCGATGGCTTCACCCACCAGTTCTTCGTTTCTAAAGGGGCCATACGCTTCTGCAGTATCAAACAGATTGACGCCCATGTCGTAGGCTTTCCGGATCAAATCAATCATGGCTTTTTTATCCGGGACAAAACTGCGGTTCCAACTCATCCCCATACAACCCAGTCCCATGCCATAGGCAACCTCTATTTGGTGTTTTCCGGAACCTAAGGTGCGGGTTTGTCTTTTGCCACTACCCTTAGGCGTACTTGTTTCGGGAGCGGGTTTTGTACCGGCGGGCGCCACACCCATGGCAGCAGAAGCGAATACTGCGGCGCTGAACAGGGTGCCTGTTTTCAAAAAACTTCTCCGATTTGAATGTTCCATGCCTTTAAAATTTTGCGTAAAAAAAATTTATGCCACAAAGATCGCTTGCCCTATGGATGGGCTTGTTATACAGAATACTGGATTAGCTACCCAAATTACCGATTGAGCCCCATGCACTTCCGGACACCGCTCGAAACCCCTACTTTTGTTGACATAAAGCAATGAACGATGGAAGATAAAATTGTAAATCTGGACCAGGTCGCTGCCTACAACGCCATGCGCGGTATGGAAACCCTGCACCCCTTGGTTACGGTTCTGGATTTATCCAAAACCAGGCCTATGCCGGCACAAACGTTCAATTTCGGCTTATACGCCGTGTACTTAAAGGAATTGAATTGCGGCGAAATCAAGTACGGGCGTGGTCATTATGATTATCAGGAAGGTACACTGGTATTTATTGGTCCCGGACAGGTGATGCGCGTGGAAAAAGGGGTAAAAACCTTTGAACCCAAGGGATGGGCATTGTTGTTTCATCCAGACTTAATCAAAGGAACGTCTTTGGGAAAGCATATACACGAATATTCTTTCTTTTCCTACGAGGTGCATGAAGCGCTGCATGTATCCGAAAAAGAACGCCAAATTGCCATTGATTGCTTTGCCAAAATACAATTTGAATTACAACAAGCCATCGATAAACACAGCAAAACGCTAATTACTTCCAATATTGAACTGTTTTTGAACTATTGTACCCGTTTTTACGACCGACAGTTTATCACGCGCGACCAGGCGCACCGCGGCATTTTGGAACGATTTGAGGCGTTGCTGAATGCTTATTTTACCGGTAAACATCCATTGGATATAGGTTTGCCATCTGTTGCTTATTGCGCCTCGGCATTGAATTTATCCCCGAATTATTTTGGGGATTTGATTAAAAAAGAAACCGGAAAATCGGCACAGGAATACATCCAGGGCAAAATCATTGATGTAGCCAAGGAAAAAATATTCAACCCAGACCTGTCCATCAGTGAAATTGCTTACGAATTGGGATTTAAATATCCGCAGCATTTTACCCGATTTTTCAAGCAGCGGGTTGGGGTTTCGCCAATTGAATATCGGAGTGAGCGTTGATTCATCAAGACAACAAACTAACCCCGCCCGATACCGCGCGCGACCCCGCATACCTGCGCCTGTACCCTTTAGGATTATACGTCGCCGGGCACTTCCTGGTCTGGGAGGACGGAGCGGGATTTCATGATTTCCGATTGGAAATCAAAAATCCAGCAGGGCGATCCAATCCCGAAACGCTTCCATCCACCGCGCCTTGCTGCCTTTTATATACAATCCAAACCCGTGCCCACCGCGTTGGTATAAATGCAATTCTGTGGGTACCCTGTTTTTACGCAGGGCTTCGTAGAACAGGATGCTGTTGGTCGGACTTACCGCGCCATCGTCGGTGGCATGCACCAAAAAGGTAGGCGGTGTTTGGGCGGTCACCAGCAGTTCATTCGACCAGGCTTTTTGCTGCGCTTCGGTCGGATTCGGGCCAATCAAGCGATCGGAGGATCCGGTGTGGCCTACCCCAGGCATAAAACTGATGACGGGGTAGATCAACACCATAAAATCGGGTCGAACGGATGTTTTTTCGGGGTTGGGAATGCGCATTTCCTCAAAATGGGTACCGGCAGAAGCGGCTAAATGGCCGCCCGCGGAAAAGCCCAGCACCCCTACCCTGTTTGGGTCGATGCCCCAGGATTTTGCGTTTTCGCGCACCCTTTTGATGGCTTGCTGGGCATCCTGCAGCGGGCCGATGCTGGGTTCGGGCATGGTAGCGGCCTCCGGGATGCGGTATTTTACGACAAATGCCGCGATGCCCATTTTTACCAATTGTTTGGCGACATCGATGCCTTCGTGTTGGTAGGCATTGACGGAGTAGCCGCCGCCGGGAAAAATGA
>JAGWYI010000592.1 GCA_018969455.1 Bacteroidota bacterium
TCATATTCTATCGCAGGCACCTCCTTCCCGTCAATTTGCAGTCGGGTCAGTTTCCCGTTTTCGAGGTCTATTTCCACCTTTTTATCGTCTTTTTCTTCAATAATGTGCTGGATGCGTTTGGGAGGCTTCGGCAGGCTGTCGGCGGGCATTTCCGTTTCCCAAAAAGCAGGCGTAACACTCAGGGCATCAAATACCTGTGCAAGCGCTTTCGGGGTTTGGTTGTGGATGCTGTATAAGGCGAGCAGAAGGAAGAGCACGCCGGTTGCGATCATTTTTTCCATTACTTGTGATTTTGGTTGTGACTGGTTTAGTACCCTTTTAATGCGGTCGAGCAAAGGCTTTTTGCGGTGCAACAATGGTTGTTTGCCTTTTATGGCTAATGCCAAGGCGGGTTGAGCCCCGTTCAGGGCCATCTCCTGCACCTGTACGAGCGCTTTGGCATACGACAGCCGGTTTTCAGTAAGACCGATGGCGATGTCGTCGCAACAGTGCTCGCGTTCTTTGCGAATTTGTTCCGACATCCACCATACAGCAGGATGATAGTAAAAAAGGGCTTCCATAAATGCCTGGAGCAGGTTGATCAGCCAGTCCTGGCGTTTGATGTGTGCCAATTCGTGGGCCAGAATGGCCTCCACCTCTGCTACCGACAATTGGTTGATCAGTCCGATTGGGAGCAAAATGATCGGTTTTAAATGACCCAGGGTCATTGGGGTGTGTATCAAGGCCGAAGCCATCAGGCGCACAGGGCGCGCCAATGCAAGGCGTTTGGATAATTCTTGCGTGCGGGATTGGAATACGGTGTCGGCCAGATCCCATCCTTTTCTTTGAAGCCGGTGTAAATAGTAATAGGCGCCTGCCAAACGAATCATTCCGATGCAAAATCCCAGCATCCAGATGCCTACAAGGTATCCGCTGTAGTGCTCAAGTCTGTTTCGTACTTCTTCCCCCAAGGTAAATTCTGCTGGTGGCGCCGCTGAAATGAGGGCCTCATCTGAAATCTCATGAATGATTGAATTTGTATAAAGCAGTTGTTGGGGTACCGCTTTGGGTTCGTAGGCCAGCCAGGCTGCTGTACCTACACTGCAAAAAAACAGCAGAAGGGCAGCGCATGCGCTGTGGTAGCGGTAATGCGGCGACTGAATTTTCTGAAAAACCAGAAACAACAAAAATGCAAGCAGTGCACCCATCCAAAGAGAGTGAGCCAGAGCCCAGCCAAGGGCCCTGATCAGGGCATCAGAAAAATGTGGGTTCATGGTTTCTGCTGTTGTTCAATTTGTGCAATTAAGGCTTTAATCTCGTCGAGTTCCGAGGCGCTTGCTTCATGGTCGCCTAGTGCTTGTAATACCATTTTCATAGCACTCCCACGAAAGGTTTGATCAACGAAGTCTTGCAATAAGGCCGATTGGGTCGCCGATTGATCAACTATTGCGGTGTACACATGCGTGCGCGCTGCTTCACTGCGCGAAACGAGGCCTTTTTCGTGCATGATTTGCAACAATTTCAAAGTGGTTGTGTAGCCCACTTCACGTCGGGTGTTTAGTTGGTCGTTTACTGCACGAACGGTGCTTGGCCCCAACTCCCAAAGCAAATGCAAAATTTCAAGTTCCGAATCAGTAGGTTTCATAGGTGTAGCTCCTGGTTTGGTCATTATCGTACTGCAAATATCTACGAATATTTTCGTAGATCAAAATTTTTCTACGAAAATATTCGTAGATGCTTTAAACGACGCTTTGGCAGCAATTTCTGTAATTTTGTGCCATGGAAAATCAAGTAATTCCCCCACATCCTGACATTCCGGTTGAGTGCTTTCAAATGGAAGCTTTATCGGAATTTCAATCGTACGAGGGTTTGACCTTGGCCGATGTGCAGTATTATTTGTGGTTAAATAAAGGCCATGCGGAACCAGCGCTGTATCGATTCATTTATTACATAGAATTAATTTTTGAAGAAAATCGCGCGCTTTTGCTCAGTTCGGGCGAGGATTCTCAGGCAATCCGCATTGGTACAGCCGAGGATTTGGTAGAAACCGCTCGGCGGCTCCAGGAATTGCAGGGCGTGGTAAGTATTCAGCGCGTACAAGCCGGCAATTTCCCTTTGTGGCAACCTGTATTGGGTCGGGTTTTGGAAGCCATCCGCTTGTCGAAGCATCCTTCCGGGTTTTATTACAACGATTCTTTGGTGCTGGATTTTGGGCACGCGCAGATTTTGGTGCATATTTCCCGGAACGAAGGCCTGGAAATAGCGCCATTTTAAAAGACCAGCTCCGGAAATTTTCATGGCATCTACACCATATTATATAGCAAGATAGAAGGCGCCAATTAGCGTCAATGTTGTCATAAAACAGCCGTTTTAGCGCCTGTTTCATCTGGGCTAAATCTTTTTTTATTTTTTTTTCAAAAGAGCTTGATTATATGAAATAGGTGCGTGTATCTTTGCGCCCGCTTCGGGAGATTGGCACGGTGTAAATAAAGTTTTCATTAAAAAATTTCACCGAAGCGGAGCAAGTAAAGGAAATAATGCTTACCTTTGCAGCCCAATTAGAAGAAGCCCTGAAAAATATAAAAAAATACCACAATTGCCCGTTTGGGGGCCCTTTATCAAAGGATAAAGGATGGTTCGAGACCATGATTAATTGGCCGGTGTCGGTTTCTGTTTGAATAAATTATCTAGCCTGATGATTTTGGAGAATAGGTAAAAACGGACAAAAAGTTCATTGACAAGACTGGGAGGAATAGA
>JAGWYI010000593.1 GCA_018969455.1 Bacteroidota bacterium
TACGGGCGATACCAGCAATTACAAAACCAAAGTAAGCGTGCGCATCCTCACACCCGGCGATACGGTGATGCACAAAGTGTATAAAATAGGAAATATCGCGGTTTTTTACAGCCTGGTTCCCGATTTGACCTCCATCCGATCTGATACTGTACTCAATGGAATTTATTTCGCCTCCTCCGAATCCAAATTTAGCATAAAACCGGAACGTTTGTTGAAATACATCGCCATGCAACAGGAATGGCCTTATCAACAATTTGAGTTCGACAATACGGCCCGCAATTTGAATGCATTGGGGGTATTCAAATTTGTTTCGATCAAACCCCAACAGGATACCATACAACCCGACAAAATAAACGTTGCCATTTCTTTTACCCCCAATAAACGCTTTACACCCAGCCTCGATTTTGATTTCAATTACCGCAACTCGGTTACGGGTGGCCTTATCGGGTTGTCATCGGGGGCCGGACTGCGAAATGCCAATGCTTTTCGTGGGGCCGAGCAATGGCAAAGCAATGTGCAATACAACGTTGCTTTCGACATAACCCGTCCATCCAGACTGCTTTTTTCTCAAGAGTTTAAGTTTCAAAATGACCTTTTGCTGCCCCGGTTTTTTGATTATTTCGGCTTTTGGAAGGCCATGAGCCGCCGACCCAGGGTATACAAACAAAACAAATCCGAATCCTTGTACCAGCGTCTGGTACACGAAGGGAAGTCGCGCATTTCTTTGCGGTACAATTATATTTCTCAAACCGATTTTTACCGATATAACCTGTTGAATGCCTCATTCGGATACGATATTCAAACCGACCAAGAGCACCAATATACCTTCAATCATATTGGGATCGATATTTTGAGGCCAAAATTTGAACCCGCTTTTCAGTCGCGCGTGAGTGAATTTTTGCGCCGCAGTTTTGATCGGCAGCT
Source organism: Bacteroidota bacterium (assembly GCA_018969455.1). GTDB lineage: Bacteria > Bacteroidota > Bacteroidia > Chitinophagales > Saprospiraceae > M3007. The sequence continues at coordinate 925 of JAGWYI010000593.1, forward strand.
GTTTACCGGGTTTATTTTACGTACTTTTTCCTACAATTTCGCCAGCAAGGCCAACCGTTTTGGCGAACGGTGGCAAATGCGCTTCAATTCCGAACTTTCCGGTTTGGAGGAATACTTGCTTAACCAACTTTATGCTCTGCCTTTTGGATATAAGGTATGGCGCATTGGCGACCTCGATTTTGCCAAGTACCTCCGTTTGGAAATTGATGGGGTTTATTCTCGAGAGTTCAGAAAAGACCTGATTGGCGCATTAAGGGTAGGGTCGGGCGTGGTCGCGCCCTTTGGCGATTCCAAAGTTGCTCCATACGTAAAACAGTTTTTTGTAGGCGGCCCTTCTAGTTTGCGCGCCTGGAGAATCCGGGAACTGGGGCCCGGAGCTTACCATGCGGGCGCCGATGCACAAAACCAACGGCCTTTTTTTCAGGCCGGGGATTTTCGATTTGAATTCAATGGAGAACTAAGATTTCCCCTTTTTCTATGGATAAAAGGCGCTGTTTTCCTCGATGGCGGCAATGTGTGGTCGCTCCGGAAAGAAGAAAGTCGTCCGGGTTCCCAATTAAAACTGGATTCGTATAAAAACATTGCGGTAGGCACCGGATTTGGGGTGCGGGCCGATTTGGGCTTTTTCATCCTCCGGTTTGATACCGGTTTGAAGCTAAAATATGCCACCAAAGTAAATGGCAGTTACTGGGTAAGCCAACCCTGGGTGCTGCGCAAGGAATTGCTGGCGTATAATTTGGCCGTTGGCTATCCATTTTAAAGGTAGAAAATTGCTGCTGCATGTAGAAACAGTTTCTTAACGCCGATGATTGAATGGAAAATGTAATTTTGCCCCATCAATCATCAAATGTTTTCAAAATATGTCAAATCTGCTTGATACCCTTAAATCCTATATAAGCCCGGAACTGGTAGCACATGCTGCCGAAACCCTGGGAGAAGAAGAAACCGGCATTTTAAAGGCCATTGTAGGTTGGGGGCCTACCATTTTGGCCGGTTTTCTCAGCAAAACCGACGATGTGGATTCTATGACCAGCATCCACGCCAGCTTGAGTAATTTCAATCCGAACTTCCTCGACAATCTGGGCGGTTTGTTGAATGGCGGTAATCTGGCGCAAAACGACCCCAAAGATGCTTTCGGCCATTTGCTCGGCCATATTTTGGGGCCGAAAGTTCCAGCGGTCTCCAACATCATTTCTGCATTCTCCGGTCTGAAATCCGATTCAACCTCAGCGTTGTTGGGTATGGTAGGGCCACTTTTAATGGGAATTTTACATAAAGAAATTCAAACCGGCGGATTGAATGTCAACGGTTTTACAAACCTGCTGCTGGGGCAAAAAGACGATATTCTTACAGCCCTTCCTGGCGGCCTGACAGGTTTGTTGGGCCTTGGCGCCGTAACAAAAGGAAGCAGCGAATCGGCAACAGGCGGTTTGAATTGGTTGTGGCCTTTGTTGCTACTCCTGGTTTTGGGCGGCGGATTGATGTTTTATCTGAAAAATTGCCAAACCCAAACTGCCGAAATTGCCCCCCCGCCTCCTGGCTTGGCAGAACCCGCGCCTGCAAAAACACCCGAATTCGTACTGCCGACAGGTACAGAAGAAGCCGCTATGCTGAACTTTGTACGGGACAGCAGCGCAGCCATCGATAAAAACAAATGGTTCAATTTCCCTGAAATTATGTTTGATGTAAATAAATCAGACATTAAGCCGGAATCTGAAGCCAAATTGAACGCAGTTCTGGCCATTTTGCAACACTTTCCAAACGTGAAAGTGAAAATAGGCGGCTACACCGACACCGATGGCG
>JAGWYI010000594.1 GCA_018969455.1 Bacteroidota bacterium
AAAATCAGGCAAATCTTATTTTTACGACATCAAATCTGCATTCCATGACTAAACTCTTTTCTTCCCTCTTACCTTTTTTCACTTTCGTTTCCATCCTGTCAATGAACTCTTATAAAAACTGCCGTTGCAGATTTTATTTCTTGTTTTTTACCCCTTTCGGAGCGGGCTGCAAAGGTAGAGAAGTTTGAATTTCTTCACCAAATTTTGCCGCAATTTTTTTTGAGATTTTTTTGTTCGCCGTTTTATCGGCATGCCTTCCTTTGAAAGCGGCGCAAAGGTACATCGGCATTTTATATCTGCAAGCATTTATTCAAAAAAAAATGAAAAATTTTTCAGCCCTGGCAAAATATTAAGGCTGAAATACTCCCTGGATGCCTAATCTGCCAATTTTAATTTGGTTGTTTGTTTTACAGGAAATTCAACTATTCGCAATGTGCCGTGGATCCTAGAATTTAAAATTTTTAATCTTAAATTCATCTCTACATTCTATACTTTCGCCCCGAAACAAACTCGTACAAACGATGAAAAAAGCGCTCCTGCTATTGCTGGTATTTTGCACCGGCTTCCAGTTTATTTCCGCTCAAAAAACGGTATACAGCGTGTTCTCTCCTTCACGAAACATTCAGTTTAGAATTGGGATCAACAAAGGTGGTACACCTTATTATAAGGTAACTTTTATGGGCGCCAATATGGTTGACTGGTCGCGACTTGGCCTGGTGACCAAGGAGCAAAACCTACAAACCGGATTTAAGTTGATTGGTGTTAAGCCTGAATCTCATGATGAAACCTGGAAAACAGTGTGGGGGGAGGTTGACCGAATCCGCGATCATTATAATGGTATGGTGTATAGCCTTAAAAATGAAAACGGAAAAAAACTAAACATTCACGTACGTGTGTACGATGACGGGGTGGGGTTCCGCTACGAATTTCCCGATGCAGATGGTATGCCTACGTTAACCGTGCTTGATGAAATTACCGAATACCAGATGACCGGCGACCATACTGCCTGGTGGATTCCCGGTGATTATGATTCCAACGAACATGTATATTCTACCACCAAAGTGAGCCGCATTGATGCCGCCTGGTACAACCGGGAGCACGCTATTGCCACCCAGCATATAATAGATTACAAGCTGGTACAAACGCCGATTACCATGAAAACCGAAAAAGGGTATCATATTACCCTTGCAGAAGCGGGTTTGACCGATTTTTCGGCCCTGCACCTACGTGTGGATACGGCGGCTTTGCGTTTTTCGGCCAGTTTGATTCCTTCGGCCGACCCAAATGTGAAAAGCATCAACCAATTGCCATTCAACACACCCTGGCGCGCTATTTTGTTGAGCAAAGATGCGGCAGGCATATTAAAATCCCGTTTGATCCTGAATTTGAATGAGCCCTGCAAATTACAGGGCGATCTGAGTTGGATAAAGCCTCAGAAATATGTTGGTGTTTGGTGGGAAATGCATGTTGGGCTTGCGACCTGGGATTTGGAAGCGAGCCAGGACATGATGGCCGCTACGGGTCGGAAGTCGGCAACCCATCATGGCGCCAATACAGAAAATGTGAAACGTTATATAGATTTTGCTTCGAAATACGGTTTTGATGGCGTTTTGGTAGAGGGCTGGAATGTTGGCTGGAAAGACTGGTTTGGCAAATGGAAAGATGAAGTATTTGATTTTGCGAAGCCTTACCCCGATTTTGACATCGATGTTTTGTCTAAATATGCGCAAGAGAAAGGGGTGCGAATCATTGCGCACCATGAAACCTCGGCAGCGGTGCCCAGTTATGAGCGTCAGATGCAAACTGCCTATGATTTTATGCACAAATATGGCCAAAATTCGGTAAAAACGGGCTATGTTGGCAAAATTATTCCCCGGGGCGAATGGCACGACGGGCAATGGATGGTGAAGCACTATGTACGGGTGGCAGAGGCCACTGCAAAGAATAAAATCATGTTGGATGCCCATGAGCCCGTTCGTCCGAGTGGTTTGCAGCGGACCTTCCCGAACTGGCTGGCCTGTGAAGCTGCACGCGGGCAGGAGTTTAACGCCTGGAGTACGGGCAATCCTCCGGAGCATGAGTGTATTTTGCCATTTACCCGTATTTTGGGTGGACCAATGGATTACACCCCCGGTATATTTGAGACCCGCATGTCGGCGTACGACAAATCCAAGAAAGAGATCGTTCATACGACCGTTGCGAAACAGCTTGCCTTGTACGTTACGCTGTATAGCCCGCTGCAGATGGCGGCTGATTTGCCCGAGAATTATGAAAAGCGCTTGGATGTATTTCAGTTTATCCGGGATGTACCGGTTGATTGGGACGATACAAAGATTATCAATGCATCTGTAGGCGATTATATTACCACAGCCAGAAGGCAGAAAGGCACAAATAATTGGTTTTTAGGCAGCATTACGGATGAAAATGCCCGGAATTTTACGATCAAACTGGATTTTTTGAAGGCAGGAAGAACCTACTCGGCTAAGATATATGAGGATGGGAAAGACGCGCATTGGGAAAAAAATCCATACCCTGTGGCGATTCGCAAAATTATGGTCAAAAAGGGTGATGTGTTGAATCTAAAACTTGCAGCGGGCGGCGGTTGTGCGATATCAATGATTGCGCTGTAAGGTAATAAATACTTTACACCGCCATATTTTGTGCATAACGATCTTTATAAATCATTATAAATCATCGTAATCCATCCTGATTTATCCACAAAATCCG
>JAGWYI010000595.1 GCA_018969455.1 Bacteroidota bacterium
CGGGGTTTTTTATTGGATTTTCGAAAGAAAAAAGCCCGTAAAGGCAAAATGCGCTTACGGGCCTTGAACGTTAATAAAAATTATAAAATTTCGAAAGTCTCAAATATTTAATACCCAAATATTTCCTCCATTTTCAATTCTTTCACTTTCCCGATCGACTTTAAATATTTAAAATCAATTCGGTCGCGGTCGCCCAGCACCAGCCAGGTATATTGCCGCCCCTTGATGTATTTGGCGTGGTATTGAACCAGGTCTTCAGCAGTGGCCTTTTCTAGGTTTTCGTACACTAATTTCCGCAAATCCTGGTTCAAAAATCCTTTGTCCCGGTTGCTGCGCCAGGTCCAGTAAATATTTGCCTTGAGGATTCTATCCGCTGCAATTTGCTTCAAAACGCTTGTTCTTGCCTGTTCCATCGAACTCGGGGCTATCGGCATGTCTTCCAGTATCGTCTCGAAAGCCTTCACAGCCTCCTGCAACTTGTCGGGTTGGGTTCCTACATACGCCTGAAGATAATGCGATTTTTTCCGCTTTTCCGGATCTGCGGCAAAAGCATACGCCGAGTACGCCAGCGCCTTGGACTCCCGGATTTCCTGAAAAACAATCGACGACAAGCCATACCCGAAATACTGGTTGTACCATTCCGAATACACGTGTTCATCCATGTTAAAATGAGGTGTCCCCCGTGAAATCAGCATCAATTCCACTTGAACCATCGGAAAATGCACAAAAAACACCTTGTTTTTGCTTGTCGACCGCTCTTTGTACTTCTTCGCAATCAACACTTGCTGCAAATGATCGGGTACCAAATGCTGTTTTTTTAACAAATCCGCTACAAAACGCCCATTTCGCGGACCAAAATAAAATACCTCATGCTCAAAACCCTTCAATGTCCGCAGCAATCCCGTCAACTCCTGGGGCGTAAGGGCTTGCAATTCTGCTTGCGACAATTTGTCGGAAAACGGCGATTCAGGCCCGAATTTCGCATAAGAACGCATCGCTTTGGATAAAACAACGCGCTTGTCCATCTTGTCGTTCTCCCGACGCTTGAAAATATCCGCAACCAAATTCTCCAGTGCGGCAGCGTTGGGCTGCGCATCGTCCAACAAAGACTCCATCAACGTTACCCCCGCTTCCAATGACTCCTCCAAACCCGTGAGCGATAAATAAAAATGCTCGTCCTGGCAAGTCGCCGAAAAATGAAGCCCCAATCGATAAAACGCCTGCTGAATTTCACTCGGACTGTGTGTCCCGGTGCCCAAAAAAGGAAGGTAATTGGCCAAAATGGACAAACGCCGATCACTCGTCCGACCCATGTTAAAAATATAATCCAGCCGAAACAATTGACTGTTTCTGTCCTGAATGCTCTTCAATTTCAATTTTGATGAAAGGCCCGTATTTTTTATGGTTTTCTTGAAGTCTAAAAACTCGGGCGCTATTTCAGGGGCCTTTTTCGCCAAAAAAGCATCTGCAAACGCCGACTGTACGTTCCGATTCACCTCAATGGGTGTGATAGACGGCTTTTCTACCTTCAGCACCGACGGATCGGCGCCGGTGTGTTTGTACACCACCACATAATTGTCGGGTCTTACATGTTTCTGAACAAATTCAACCAGATCCGCTTTGCTTATGGCCGCCAGCTTTTTCCACCGATGCACCATTTCCGACCAATCCAGACCTAAAACAAATGCATTGGTAATGGCGGATGCCCGGCCCTGGTTTTTTTCAAACTCTTTAATTTCTGAAAGTTTCATGTCCTTCAAAACCGCCTCGGGCAACCAATCCTCAAATTCGCCATTGGCCAATTTTTGAACCTGCGCCAACAACAATGCCTCCACTTCTTCCAGGCTTTGGCCTTCGCGCGGCTTTCCATGCAAAAACAAGGCGCCAAAATCGGCATGTACGCGCGGGTAAGCGTAAGCCTCCAACAATTGCTGTTTTTGAATCAAATTCAAATCAAACAATCCAGCCTGGTAATTGTGCAAAATGCCCGCAAGCAGGGGCAAAATCAGGGCGCCCTTCGAATGAGCATCCTCAAAGCGCCAGGCAATCTCCACCCAGGGCGCTTCGTTCCCAAAAACCTCAACCTGCTCCCGCGCACCCACCGGAGGCTGTGCTTCAAACTTAAATTCCGGTATAGGCCTGGATTCAAATTTCCCAAAATGTGTTTCCGCCAAACGGATTGCCCATTCAGGCTCAAAATCGCCGCACATCACGATGGCCATGTTGTTGGGCACATAATATTGATCAAAAAAACGGTAAATGTTGGTCTGGGACGGGTTTTTCAAATCCTCCCCGCGCCCCAAAGTGGTTTGGGTGCCATACGGGTGCGTGGGCGTAAGCCGCGCCTGAATCTCTTTGTGCACTTTCCGAAAATCACGGTCCTGGCTGATGTTGTACTCCTCAAAAACCGTCTCCAGTTCGGTATGAAACAAACGGAGGATCGGACGGCGAAAGCGCTCGCTTTCCAACTCAAACCAACGCTCCAGTTCATTGTTCGGGATGTCGTTCACATACACCGTCTGTTCCACCCAGGTATAGGCATTGGTACCCTTGGCGCCGATAGCGCTCACCAGTTTATCGTATTCATTGGCTGCGGCGAACCGGGCCGCCTCGAAACTTAGTTTGTCAATCTCGGCGTACAGTTCCTTTTTCCGGGCAGGATCCTGTTCATTGCGGTGCTCTTCGAATTTCTGCTCGATCTTGTACAGCAGCTCACTTTCCTT
>JAGWYI010000596.1 GCA_018969455.1 Bacteroidota bacterium
AAGAGTAGAATATATGATTAGCGATAAGACCGGTATTGGTGCGGATGTCAATTATGAAGTTTCAGGTTATTCTTTCAAGTTTGACGATTACACGTACGATGCAAATGGTAACTATTTAACGGATATAAATGGAGATCCTTTAATAACCCAATACACCACAAAGTACGCTGCAAAGAAATTGCGTGCCATGTTTCGTTTGAATTACCACTTTGTGCAATCAGAAAAAGTGGACATGTATTCAGGTTTTGGCGCAGGGTATAAAAGTGTAAATAGAAGTGTTGAGACTAACCCAAAAAACGACTATTTCGAGGATGCAAATGCGAGTGGAGCCCTCATCCCTGTTACTTTACGAGTCGCCATAGGCGCAAAAATTTACTTTACCCAAAACATCGGAGCTCATGTCGAATTAGGTGCTTTCGGTGGGGGCCTTTTGCAAGCAGGTCTATCCGTGAAGTTTTAGAGAGAAGGAATTTTTTTATCGAAAAAGGGGAAGTACGCTTCCCCTTTTTTTATTTGTTCATGGCTCAATTAAGTTGGACATGAAGTCCAGTGCACACATTTTGCCTTTTTACAGCACCTTATTGCCCCATTTGCTTGATCAAATTCAGCGCAGACCCCGCCTTAAACCATTCAATTTGAGATTGATTATACGTGTGATTCAAAATGATATCATCCTGGGCGCCATTTTCGTGGTGCACGCGAAGCGTTAACGGCTTTTCAGGAGCAAATGCTGTCAAATCTATAAAATCGAAGGTGTCGTTTTCATGAATTTTTTCGTAATCGGCCTCGTTCGCAAAGGTCAACGCAAGCATTCCTTGCTTTTTCAAATTCGTTTCGTGGATGCGCGCAAAACTCTTCACGATGACCGCACTTACTCCCAAATGACGCGGCTCCATGGCCGCATGTTCACGCGAAGATCCTTCACCGTAATTGTGGTCGCCCACCACGACAGACGCGATACCCGATGCCTTGTAGGCGCGTTGCACAGCGGGTACTTCACCGTAGCTATCCGTGAGCTGATTTTTTACACTGTTCGCTTTGCCATTAAAGGCATTTTCTGCCCCAATCAACAGGTTGTTGGATATGTTGTCCAAATGCCCACGGTATTTCAACCACGGCCCCGCCATGGAAATATGATCCGTCGTGCATTTTCCTTTCACTTTGATCAATAATTTAGCACCCGTAATATTGTCTCCATTCCATGCTGGGAAATTCTCCAGCAACTGCAAACGTTGAGAATCAGGAGCAACAAGTACTTCAATGCCGCTACCATCTTCTGCAGGTGCCTGGTAGCCGTTGTCCTCCACGGCAAATCCATTTTGCGGCAATTCGTCACCCACTGGTGGATGGAGTTTGAAAGCAACACCATCGCTGCCCGTCAGTGTATCCGTAATGGGATTAAATCCCAAGTCGCCGGATATGGCCAAGGCCGCTACCATTTCAGGACTGGTCACGAAAGCATGGGTGTTTGGATTTCCGTCCGCACGTTTGGAAAAGTTACGGTTAAAAGAATGCACAATCGTATTTTTCTCTTGTTTTTCTGCCCCAGCTCGGTCCCATTGTCCAATGCAAGGTCCGCAAGCGTTCGTGAAAATTTTTGTGCCCATTTTTTCAAAGTCTTCCAATATGCCGTCGCGTTCTGCCGTGTAACGAACTTGCTCCGAGCCAGGATTGATTCCGAATTCTGCTTTCGGGACCACGCCATGTGCCACAGCTTGTTGAACAATAGACGCAGCTCGCGCCAAGTCCTCGTAGGAAGAATTTGTACAAGACCCAATCAATCCCCATTCCACCTTCGTGGGCCAGCCGTTTCCTTCTGCTTCTTGACGCATTTTGGATACCGGCGTACCGCGATCAGGAGTAAAAGGACCGTTAATGTGCGGTTCTAACTCCGAAAGGTTAATTTCGATCAATTGGTCAAAATAGTCTTTAGGATTCGCATACACTTCCGGGTCTCCAGTTAAATGTTCGGCAATAGCATCGGCTGCCGCAACGACGTCTTTCCGCCCTGTAGCATTCAAATATCGACGCATTGATTCATCGTAACTGAACGTTGATGTCGTGGCACCAATTTCAGCCCCCATATTGCATATCGTTCCTTTTCCGGTGCAAGAAAGCGACTCGGCACCATCACCGAAATACTCCACAATATAACCGGTTCCTCCTTTAACGGTGAGAATATCAGCCACTTTAAGAATGACATCTTTCGCAGAAGTCCAACCATTGAGCTTTCCCGTCAACCGAACACCAATCAATTTGGGAAACTTAAGTTCCCAGGCCATTCCTGCCATTACGTCCACCGCATCCGCTCCTCCCACACCAATGGCAATCATGCCCAAACCACCAGCATTCACTGTGTGCGAATCGGTGCCAATCATCAATCCTCCGGGAAAAGCGTAATTTTCTAATACCACTTGGTGGATAATTCCTGCACCTGGCTTCCAGAAACCTATCCCATATTTGTTTGAAATCGAGGCCAAAAAATTGAAGACCTCGTTGTTCTGATTTAAGGATTCTTGCAAATCTTTGCTCGCTCCTACACGTGCTTGGATGAGGTGGTCTGCATGGACCGTAGAGGGTACTGCTACTTGTTTTTTACCTGCTTGCATGAATTGTAAAAGTGCCATTTGCGCCGTGGCATCCTGCATGGCTACTCGGTCTGGAGCAAAATCAACATACGATTTTCCGCGCTCGTAAGCGGTTTGCGCGGCGCCATCCCA
>JAGWYI010000597.1 GCA_018969455.1 Bacteroidota bacterium
GCGACCGCATCGAACTGGACGAGCCCGTTCTCGACATTGCCACTGACAAGGTTGACAGCGAGGTGCCCTCACCGGTGTCTGGAACTTTGGTAGAAATTTTATTTGCTGAAAATGAAGTGGTCGCCATCAACAAGGCAATTGCCATCATCGAAACCGAATCGGCAAATGGAGCAACGGGAACTTCTTCTCCTGCGGTGGTGGTTGAAACGCCGGCTGCTGTACCTTATGTGCCCAGCCCGGCGCCCGCAGCCGTTTCCATTACCAACTCTGAGGGCCGCTTTTATTCCCCGCTTGTACGCACCATTGCTAAAACCGAGGGCATTGGCTCCGACGAACTCAATCGCATACCCGGTACTGGACAAGACGGTCGTGTTACCAAAAAAGACATGCTGGCCTATTTATCTTCCCGAAATGCAGGCCCAGCGGTTGTGGCCTCAGCTTCCAGCCCGGCGCCAGCTCCGGCCCAACCAACTCCGTTGCCGGCAGTAAGCCTGAGTGGCAATGTGGAAATTGTAGAGATGGACCGGATGCGCAAACTCATAGCCGAACACATGGTCATGAGCAAGCACACCAGCCCGCATGTTACCTCGTTTGTGGAAGTGGATGTGACCAATATCGTACACTGGAGGAATCGGATAAAAGATGGTTTTAAAAAGAAATATGGGGAAAATATCACGTTTACTCCCATTTTCATCGAGGCGGTGGCGCGTGCCATTCGTCAGCATCCGATGATCAATGTATCGGTTGATGGAACCAGAATTGTGGTAAAAAAAGACATAAACATCGGAATGGCGGCCGCCCTTCCAAGTGGAAACCTTATTGTTCCGGTTATCAAAAACGCCGATTTTCTCAACCTGGTAGGCTTAACCAAGTCGGTGAATGATCTGGCCAACCGGGCCCGGGCCAACCAATTAAAACCCGATGAAATTCAAGGGGGTACATTTACCCTTACCAATGTAGGTACCTTTGGCAATGTTATGGGAACTCCTATCATCAATCAGCCCCAGGTTGCCATCATGGCTACAGGCGCCATCAAGAAAAAACCGGCAGTGCTGGAAACCGAGCACGGCGATGTTATTGCCATTCGGCACATGATGTTCCTTTCCATGTCCTATGACCACCGGGTGGTTGACGGAATGCTGGGAGGCACTTTTATCCGAAAAGTGGCCGATTTCCTGGAAGCATTTGACCCAAACATGGAAATTTAAGCAAAAAAAAGGATCAACAAAACGCTTCAATGCGAACGTTTGTTGATCCTTTACTTTTGGAGGCTTGTATACTTCACAACGCCAGGTTCTGGGCACAGCGATCTTTATAAATCATTAGAAATCAGCGAAATCCATCCTGATTTATCCACAAAATCCGGCGAATCCTGGTATAAAATGCGTTTATTGCTTCACCAGTTCAACTGCTTTAAGGGTATGTCCCTGCTCATTTAAGAGCGCAATCACATACGGGCCTGAAGCAAGTTGCTGAATGTTGTATACCTGATCGGGGCTTGCGTTCCAGAATGCGATTTCGCGGCCATCGAGCCCAAATACCCGTACTGCTTTTACGGCATCTGCATTTTTCAGGGTGAAGAATTCAGTGGCCGGATTGGGGAAAACCTTGATGTTGGGCGCAATTTGTAACTTCTCGATGTCGGTCAGGAACGAATTGTAAGTATATACTACGGTTAATACCTCGGAATTGTTGTCTTGATTGGTAATTTTGAGGTGAACAATGGCTTCCTGAGGAAGTCCCGTATTGTTCAAGAAGTGAACATCCATGTCTCCGTTTTGCTGGTTGGGCGCAAGAGAGAAGTTGCGTGCGCTTACACCTGGAAGGTAACAAGCATTCGGGTCGCATACTTGCGTTTGCATGCTGGGAGGAACCGAAATTAACAAACGTTCCCAACGCAGGTTTTTGGTTTGATTGGTGAGATTGGAAATATCGCCATGACCTGCAGTATCAGGAATGGTGGGTGGCGCGATTACATTGTTGGGGTTAGGTGTAACCGAAAATGAAATTTGTGCGAAGGATGTATTTAATCCCAGCAACACAATTAACAAGGTGTAAATGGATTTTTTCATGTTGAATTTGTCTTGAATTAGCATGGTAGGCGAATAATTAACAAAGATACTGTGTAGGAGGATTAACAGCGCCCTATTTTTGTTCTGATTTGCGGCATTTTGCAGGCTCTGGATAATTTTAGCAAAAAACAATGAAAAAAACGGTTGTAGCATTGATCTTATTGACGCGTTTGGCGCCGCTGCTGGCCCAATTGCCCAATGGTTCCATTGCTCCGGACTTCAATGTGCTTGATATTACAGGTCAACCCCGGCATTTGTACGAAATGCTCAATGAAGGCAAAATAGTACTGCTCGAAATCAGTGCAACCTGGTGTCCGCCGTGCTGGTCCTATCACAACAGCGACGCCTTGCAACTTTTTTACAATGTTCATGGTCCCTTGGGTGACAACCAGGCCCGAGTGCTGTTTATTGAAGGCGACCCCAACACCAATGTTGATTGTTTGTATGGATTACCTGGATGCAACGACTTCAGTCCGGGCAATTGGGTGAGTGGTACAACTTATCCCTACATCGACAACGCAGCCATCGCCGATGCTTTTGCCGTAAGCTACTATCCGAGCATTTTTGCCATTTGTCCCAATAAAAAAGTATACACACTGGGCCAACTCAGTGCAAACGATTTATGGGAAAAAGCCAAAGAATGCC
>JAGWYI010000598.1 GCA_018969455.1 Bacteroidota bacterium
GGGTTTTATGGTGTCGCCGGAAGGTAGAAGACAAATATTTGCCTCAAACCAGGGCTCGTGGCTCACCACCAATTGCCCGTCTTTGGAAACCGCCAGGTCGAGTTCCAGCGTGGTCACTTCCGGAATATCCAGGGCATGTATAAAGGCCGGAATGCTGTTTTCGGGTCGTAAACCGCGGCAGCCTCTGTGACCCTGCCAATCGAAACCGGCGGGCGGCGCAATGGGCGATGTATTGCGCTGATAGCAAGACCATGCGGGTGTAATCATGACAAAAGCGAGCAAAACAGATTTAAACAAAAATTGCGGATTCATATTCAAGCACGGATTTTACCTTTGGGCGAAAATAATCTGGTGCAAGTTAAACCAGTATAAAGTTTTCCATTAAAAAGAGTTGTCATGATTGATGCAAAATCTTACCTCTTGTCCCTGCCGGAAAAAGTGAAACCGGAGGTGATTGAAGGACTCAACACCATTTTTCACTTTGATGTAGCCGATTCGGGCGAATATACCATTCGCATTGACGATGGGGTCATGCGCGCCCTGGAGGGATATGAGGGCGAACCCAATTGCAAAGTGACCACTTCAGCGGATAATTTTTCCAAATTGTTGTCGGGTGAGCTCAATCCGATGATGGCCATGATGACTGGAAAGTTGAAAATCAGCAATCCGGGCGAAATGTTGAAATACGCCAAAATGTTTGGATTGATGTAGTACCTTCAATCAATCCAGATCGTCCCAGTCGAACTGAATGTCTTTGAATTCGTCGATTTCGCGGCGGTCTTTTTTGGTTGGCCGGCCTGCGCCTCTTTCGCGTTTTTCGGCGCTGGGGGTGGCGTTGAGAAACCATGCCGTGTATTTATTGCGTTCTTCTTCGCTGGTTACATCTTCGTAACAGGTAACCGCTATGGCCGCTCCGACCCGTTTTTCGATCAGCTGCAGCACTTTGAATTCGAAATTGAAACCGTCTTTGCGCACGGTTACCACATCGCCAAGGCCAATGAGGGTAGAGGGCTTTGCCGTTACCGGGCCAATTCGCACCTTTCCGGCTTTGCAGGCGTCTGTTGCCAGCGTTCTGCTTTTAAAGATCCGGATGCTCCAGATCCACTTGTCTATTCTGATTTTATCCATCATTATGCAAAAATAAAAAAGCGGCCAAAAGGTTCCCAAACCTGATGGCCGCTGTGTTTGTATTTTGTGTTTTTATTTTTTAAATACAATGGTAAAGCGTTTTCCGTTTACCACATTCTGGGCAGTCATTTGGGTTTTGTTTAAGGCCAATACATCGTATTTAGCCTGGGGTGAACCGTCGTCGAAAGTCAGAATAATTTCTTTCGTGCCTTCATTGGCCGCCCAAATGCCGGTTTGCACTTTTGCGCCTACCAGGGTGGTTTGGGTAAAATCGAATTCCTTGCTCGATTCAAGGATTAACTCAAATTTGTACAAATTTGTCGCTTCTTCATCGCCATAGGTTACTTTGGCAGAAGTCCAATGACCCGATAATTGATCGTCGTAGCTTGGGTCTTTTGTACAAGATGTAAAGAACAGCCCGAAGGCAATTAAGGCGGCAAAACTGAAGCTGGAATTTTTCATCGGTAGAGACTAGGTTAAACAGTTTTGGAATGGATTGGAAACATCAAAATCGTTGGAATTGCAGGATTTCAGCAAATAAATGCCCTAATTTCATGCTTTATTGTGGGCGTTAAAAAAATGTAAAGGATAAAAGTTTCCAAATTATGTATATTTTCGCGGTATCATACGTCATAATCCGCGTTTCCCGCTCTTTTGAAAAAAAAGCTGTTTGAAACTTTAACTTTTTCACAACATCGATACGCATCAAGCCGATTATGAAATTACGCGGATTTTCCTGCTTCCTCATTTCCCTTTTTTTGTTTTCCAATCTTCAGGCACAGCGCAATTTTCACCTCCAGGTGGGTATGAACCTGGGCGCTTCCCGATTGTTCCACAACACCAATTTTGAGACTTCCAAATTGGTTCCTTTGTACAAAACCATCGAAGCAACCCATAAAGAAGGTTATTCCTGGGATCAGTTTAAAGCGGATTTTGGGCTGCGCGATGCTTACAACCAGCCCCGAATGGGCTTCTCAGGCACCCTGACATACCGCAACTGGCCGGTTGCCGTAACGGGCGAAATGATGAGTTCCACCTCATCCTACACCAAAATGGCCTACAGTGTTACCCTGGAACTCGGGAAAGCATTTTTCCTAGGAGACTCGGATTTTCAACTTTCTGCTTATGGTGGCTATCAATTTGTAAAAGACCTGGGTTTTGGCTCCGAAACGCTGGTCAACAGCATCGGTGACAAGGAAATACGCGGCCTGGTTTCGGAGTATTTTGATCCGGTTAAACCGCTCGGGCCACAAACAGCGCAAATGTTTCACCTCAGAGCAGGCGTGGGTCAAACATTTGGCATAGACGACCAACTCAGTGTCGGATTGGAAATGTACGGCGCGCTGGATATGACCGATCGCGCAACGCGGCAGGCACGCATGAACTGTGTTGGGATCCAGGCCTATGCGCGGTTTTTATTCGATTTTGGCTTCCGCCGCAATTTTGATGACCGGTTTTATCCGAATCCGAACGGGAAATAACTAATTTTTACTTCGCCAGTGGCGGCAATTGCATGTGCCATTTTTCCATCGCATCTACCAGGGTTTTGGCGATAAAGTAGTTGCGGTACCATCGGTTGTCGACCGGGC
>JAGWYI010000599.1 GCA_018969455.1 Bacteroidota bacterium
ACCACCCGGTTTGATGCTTCAGAATTGTTCATTCAGCGCAACAATTTACAAGCAGGCCAATATTTTTATTCCGTAATAACAGGTTCAGGAGAATATTTATGCAGTGGAAAAATGCAAATTGATTAATCCATCTTGCTCCGCTCGGCCTTCAGGATGTTGGCTAAACCCGCCAGAAACACCAGGTTTTTTACAATGTATTGACCTACAATGGTAAAACCGTACGGCGCATGGGTAAAAGACACTTCCGGAAAGAAAAACAAGGGCAAAAAGGTGAACACCATGTGTACCACGGCAGCCCAGGCTGCAAAGCGGGTAAAATAGCCACTTAAAAACAACACCCCAATGCCCACTTCCCAAATGGCCAGCAGCATGAGGTTTACATCATCGGGGATCAAACCAAACGTGATAACCCGAATGGTGTTTTTAGCAAGGTCTTCAGCCGGACTCAAGCCGTTGAAAAATTTGAGGATGCCAAACCAGAAATAGTTGATCCCGATGGCAATGCGCAGCAGGCGAATGGAATGGTCGGAAATGTAGGTCTCGAGTGTTTTCAACATTTTCATCAGAATTTTGGATAAAACAACGGTCGTGTATTGCGAAGGGGTCGCTTATTGTTTGGTCAGAGGCTCAAATCGCGCGGTGAAATGCCGCAAAAACGGCGGTTCATACGTGATTTTGAAGCCGGTGGTCTTGCCTGGCTCCTGCCGTAAAAAATCAAAGGTCTCAATTACATAATCAATGTGGCTTTGCGTATACACGCGGCGCGGGATGGCGAGCCGCACCAGATCCATCGGCGCCGGGATGAGTTTGCCGGCTTCGTCGTATTTGCCAAACATGACGGAGCCGATTTCGCAGCAGCGAATGCCGGCCAAACGATACAGTTCGCACACCATGACCTGCCCGGGATATTGATCCAGTGGAATATCGGGATAAAAAGCGCGGGCATCAATGTACACGGCATGGCCACCCGCCGGACGCATGATGGGAATGCCCAAAGTGTGCAGGTTTTCGGCCAAATACTCGGTGCTTTTGATGCGGTAATGCAAATAATCGGGCTCAAAAACTTCTTCCAAACCGATGGCAATGGCCTCCATATCGCGGCCCGACAAGCCGCCATACGTCGAATATCCTTCCGTGATAATCAGTACGGTGCGGCATTGGACCGCCAAATCCAGGTCGCGCAAGGCTAAGAAACCGCCCATGTTGACCAGGGCATCTTTTTTGGCGCTCATGATGCAACCATCGGCGAGGGCAAACATTTGTTGGGCAATTTCCCGGTACGTGGTGTTTTCAAAACCAGGCTCGCGGTGTTTGACAAACCAGGCATTTTCGGCGATCCGGCAAGCATCCAGGATAAACAGAATGCCGTGTTTTTTACAAATTTCCGATACCTGACGGGCATTTTCCATGCTTACCGGTTGTCCGCCGCCGCTGTTGTTGGTGACGGTAAGCACCACGGCCGCGACGTTTTCCGGCCCGTACTTTTCAATTTTTTCCAGCAGTTTTACCGGATCGAGGTTGCCTTTGAAGGGGTGCAACAGGGCCGGATCGCTGTTTTCGCGGATCGGGCAATCGATGGCCGTTGCGCCGGAGAACTCGATGTTGGCCCTTGTGGTGTCGAAGTGGGTGTTGCTTATAAACACTTTGCCCGCGCCGCCGATGCGGGTGTACAGCAAATGCTCGGCCGCGCGCCCCTGGTGGGTGGGCAACACATAAGGGCATCCGGTGAGGTCCTGTATGGCTTTTTCCATGCGCAACCAGCTGGATGCGCCGGCGTAACTTTCGTCGCCTCGCAACATGCCGGCCCATTGCGCGCTGCTCATGGCAGAGGTGCCGCTGTCGGTGAGCAGATCAACCATTACGTGGTCGGAATGCAGCAGAAAGGGGTTGTAATGCGCTTTTTTCAGGTAATCAAGACGTTCTGATTCGGTTGTGATCCGAATTTTTTCAACGCTTTTGATGCGGAAAGGCTCTATGATTGTTTTGAATGTCATGGGTGGTTTTTAGTTGCGGGGGCGAGCCCCGCGGTTACTTGCGGGGGCGAGCCCCGCGGTTACTGGGTGCGGGGGCGAGCCCCGCAGGTACCGGGGGCGGGCCACGCGGTTACAGGGTGCCGCGCCGTTCCTGTTCTGCTTCGATGCTTTCAAAGAGGGCTTTAAAATTGCCTTTTCCAAATGATTTGGCGCCTTTGCGCTGGATGATTTCAAAAAACAGGGTCGGGCGATCTTCTACCGGGCGGGTGAATATTTGCAACAGGTAGCCCTCGTCGTCGCGGTCGACCATGATGCCGAGTTCTTTCAATTGCTGCATTTGTTCGTCGATTTCACCCACGCGCTCTACTACAGTGTCGTAGTAATTGCCGGGCACATGGAGGAATTCGACGCCGCGTTTGCGCATTTCGCTGATGGTGTGTACAATATCGTTGGTGGCCACCGCAATGTGCTGACAACCAGGTCCTTCAAAGAATTCGATGAATTCCTCGATCTGCGATTTTTTCTTTCCTTCAGCCGGCTCGTTGATGGGGAATTTGATGCGCCCGTTGCCATTGGTCATCACCTTGCTCATAAGCGCCGAATATTCGGTGGAAATGTCTTTGTCGTCGAAGGAAATGAGGTTGGCAAAACCCATAACCTGGTTGTAAAAAGCGGCCCAGGTATTCATTTCGCCCCAACCCACATTGCCCACCATATGGTCGATGTAGAGCAAGC
>JAGWYI010000600.1 GCA_018969455.1 Bacteroidota bacterium
CTGATCAAATCTTGAAAACTGTTCCGATTTTAAAAGACAGGCATCCAGTATTTTTTGTGCGCGTTCATATTCCCCATTTCCAGTTGCCGATTTGGCGATAAGATAAGTACATTCAACATACAATGCATCGTCTTTTGCAACAAAAGCGGAATCCTGCAATTGCAGCAACAACGAGTCGGGATTGGAACTTGTGGCAAGCCGTTTTTCCAGGAATAGATCCGGTTTTTGTTTTGCATTGCCTGCCGTTTGAGCCTGCAAAAAATACACAAAAAGTAAAAACAACAGGCCCAAAGCGGCAAAAAATATGGAACGCATGATACGATATTTTCAGTCTTCGGGCCTGCAGTCGCCTGCAATTTAACCCACACCTTTCGGGTTGTTCAATGCATTGTACACCACTACTCCGGCCATGATCACCAATACGGTGCCGATCACCGACAAAATGACGGTTTCCCAAAAATCAGATGTGGTACAATCGGATGCCCGGCTTATATAAAACGTCGTTTCTGCCGTACACCCGGTGGTATCTGATACGCCAAGGTAATAATATTGGTTTGTATTCGGATAAATCTGAAATTTATTTGTTGGGCCGTAACGGCAATTGTTCCATTTGAGTTGCTGCCCGTTCCCGCTGTAATTCTGAGCGGTAGCTTCCAGGTACAAAACGCCATGATCGCAAATTTCCTTCACCTCAAAACCCAATTTGCAAAGGGGCAGTTTGACGTGCAGGATTTTTTGCTTGCAACTTTTTGCAGCGGATGCCACCAGGGTGTATTCCTCCTGGTCTGCAAGTGTGTAGTTCGGATTTAAAACAAAAGGATCGCTCAAGCCCAGGGCTGGGTACCATTTGTATCTGGAATATCCTTCTAATTTCAATTCTGTGATCTTATCGGCCGGAAGCAGGGGCTGGCCATTGGCGGGAACCTGGGTCAGAATTATAGAGTCGCTTACCGATGCGCACTTGCCATTGTTGGGATTACAAGGAATAGGTTTAATGGACAAATTGGTTTTGTGTTTGGGATTGCATTCAAAATACACATTTGCCTGGTTGCACACGGCATTGCAAGGGTATTGTTCCAATGGGTTTATGCCCTTTTTCACAAAACAGCGCAGGAACAAGCTGGTTTTCGTTTCTTTTTCTGTGAAGGTACGCCCAAAGTCCGGCTCCCGCAAACCCCGCAGGTTGATGTAATCGATGTAACAGTAGTGCCGGTTGTTTTTAACCGGCGCCGGATCCAGTTTGGGTGGAAACTTGGCCGCCATGGGGTTGGAATCCTGATCCTGGGGTTTGGATACCGCGCTCGGGGTAAAAGCAATGGAGTCGTACAAAGGATCCAGAATGTCCTCTACCGTGATTTTGTCCACCCGGCGGGTTCCCTCGTTCTGAATCAGGATTTTATAATCAGAAAAATACCGCTTTGTTGCATCATCATAAGACCAAAGGGAATCCAGGATAATTTTGTAACTTGGATCTATAGAAGAAGTAAGGGCCTGTGCGCTCAGGCTGTTGTCAGCATCAATCGGGCTGGCATTTCCTGCTAATATGGCATTATATTGAACTGTAGGCGCCGGGTTCATGGGGCTTCCCGTCACAACTGCGTTGTCGGCCACTTTAAAAAACAAAAACACCGTGCGCTGGTTGTTGTTGCCGGGTTTATTTGCATTATTGGTAATATTTACCATGCCTATATCCTGTGAAATTGAGTAATTAACCTGCTCCCCTCCAAAGCCCTCATACCCTTGGTATTGAAGGATGGAGCCGTTAAACTTGAAATCAATGCTCAACTTTTCGGCATTGGTATAATCCGTTGTGCTTGTTCCTTGGTATGTGATGAGGTAAATCAGGTTTTTGCCAGGAATGGGACTGAGGGTGCTTTGCAATTTGACCAGACGATTGGCTCCATTTTGGATTCGAAGGTAAAGAGGATCTGCTGCTGTAATTTCCGGAGTTACGCCCACGCTGTCATTGCGAACCGTCCTTTTGGGCCACCGTTTATCGTCATAAGCGGCATGGTATTCCACAAACATGGAATGCGGATCGGATACCGTATTCAGTGCAAAGCGCTGCGCTTTGAAATCATTCAAAGTTCCCAACCAGAAACGTCCGTCGCCCAGGCTGAAAAACACCCGCCAAAAAGGAGCATTCCCGGTAGTGGTACTGGATTCCAATGCGGGCAAGCAAGTCAGATCAAACGAATGGGTGCCATCGGTATTGGTTACATCCTGCAGGGTAGTAGAGCAAGTATTTCCTCCACCTCCCGGCGTCTGCTGTGCAAATAATTGAAATGCAAAATAACCGAGCGAGAATATCCCGGTGACAAGGGCCATTTTTTTAATTGAATTCATGTTGAAGCTATTTAATATGAGATTGGTGCAGGTACGGTTTTATGGAACGGGATAAACTAGGTTGGAAAGATTAAATGCGCCCGAAAGGGTTTGGACGATAATGCTATACCCCTAAAAGAGGCTGATTGTTACCCCTGTGGATCCCAAAAAAATTAAAATGCAATTAAAAAACCCCAATGCGACCGAAGGGCGTGTATTAAGCAGGCGGGAACTTGGCTATAAAAGTAATTCAATTCTTATTTATAAAGTATCTGAAATGGTAACTGTTTAGCACCCAAAGGGTGCCTGATATAGTTTGTTAGTGCTACATACAGCACGAAGTTCATTGAAAACATTGAGTTGATGTTTTCGGC
>JAGWYI010000601.1 GCA_018969455.1 Bacteroidota bacterium
ATCGAAACCAAACTCCTGCCCTTCCTAAAAGAACATCGACTGAAATCTGAAGTGATTCTTTTCTCCGATCAAGAAGTAAATGATTGGATCCCACGCATTTATGAAGAATGGGATGGCGCAATTCCTGCAACCATTGTCGTTAAAGGAAACAAACGCGGATTCAAACTTGGTCAGTTCTCCGATTTCCCTGAAGTCGAAAACTTCTTGCGGGCTTTTGCTCAAGACGCTTCTTCTCTGCTAAAACCCGGCTCTTTGGAATTCGGTACCGGTAAATAAGCCATCCCGGTTTTCCAGCATTCAATTGCCGTGAATTCCGGACATTCCCCTGTAATCTCCTCCAAACTTATACACTTTTATTCCGCTCGTCATGAAAACGCTCGCTTTTTCGGTTTTATCACTCCTGGCCTTCCTCCTATCCGGCCAGGCTTTTGCACAAGGAAATCAAACAATACCTACCACATACGGCGTCGGTGATGCCGTCGAAGACTTTTCACTGAAAAATGTGGATGGCCGAAACATTTCCCTCTACGGGTACAAAGGCTCAAAAGGGGTTATTGTGATCTTTACCTGCAACCATTGCCCCTATGCGCAACTCTACGAACAGCGCATCATCGACCTCCACAAAAAATACAAAGACAAAGGATTTCCCGTGCTGGCGGTTAACCCCAACAGCCCCGACATCGTACCCGAAGACTCCTTCGGCGAAATGCAAAACCGCGCTCGTCAAAAAAAATACCCGTTCGCCTATCTGTTCGACGAATTTCAAGAAGTATACCAGCAATTCGGCGCTACCAGAACGCCTCATGTCTTCCTGCTCGATAACAACATGATTGTAAGGTATATCGGCGCAATTGATGACAACCCGGAAGCGCCCAACTCCATCAAAAATCGATGGCTCGAAAACGCACTTGATTCCTTGTTGGCTGGCCGTCTCCCTAATCCCGACTTTACAAGGGCTGTTGGTTGTACCATCAAGAAAAAACCATAACAACAAAATCCACGCCGCCAAACGCCATAACACCCAAGGTGCTTGCCCGATTTCACACCGCTTTTTCTAGGTGTAACACCGCCAACGATCATGCTTCGTTGGCGGTGTTTGTTTGAAGCCAATTCGCCGGCCTTTCAGGCTTTACAACATGCGCTCTTTTAAAACGACACCCGCCATTAATAAATTGATAATCAAAAATATACAGTTTACTTTTCCACTATACTCCCTCCAATCTGAAAATACTTCCCGGCGCTTCAATCGCGCATCATCCAACGAACCAATACGGGAGCCAACATCAAATCACAAAACAAGGCGCCTGCCAGGGTGGCACTAACCAACAATCCCACCGCTACCGACGGCGGATGGATGGAAAATAACATGACCAAAAAACTGAAAAATAATATGATGCTGCTAATGCACATCGCTTTTCCCGTCTCTGCCAGGGTGGTTCGAATTGCCTCGTCTACCGTTTGCCCGGCCGATCTGCATATTTTGTAATTGCTCAAAAAATGAACCGTGTCATCGGTGGCAATACCAAAAACAATACTAAACACAGTCGCTACACCAGCCTCCAGGGGAATTCCAAAGTACCCAATCAAGGCGCCAGCAAAAAACAAGGGAAAAATATTGGGTACAGAAAAAATGAGCACCATCCGCCATTCCCGAAACAACAAACCCATGATGATCGCCACAATCAATACCGAAGGAATCAAACCCTGCAGCATATTGTCCCGAATGTATACTGCGTTTTTATCCAAAATCAGTCCTGTGCCGGTGAGTTTAAAACGAACCACACTGCTGTCAATATGGCTCGTCCACCATTGCTCAAGGTCATTTTGTAGCATGGCCACCGAATCGCGCCCACAGTCTTGCATACGCGCGGCTATGCGCGCACGATCTTTGTCTTTCCCTACCAGTACCTGAACCGCCTCTTTGGCAGGTATTTTTTCGGCAATGGAACGTATGGGAACAAAATCGGCCGCGCTATCGGGCAAATGGTAACTATCAGGTTGGTTGTTGTGCAACATGGCATGAATGCTGCGATACAAATCATTTACCGAGCTCACCGTTTTGATGCTCGGATAGCTGCGCAAGCGCGCTTCCACAGCCTCCATCGATTTTAATACTTCAAAATCATCGGTTGTTCGTCCATTTTGGGGCAAAACGGCCAGTTCAATTGGCCTGAAACCAGCAAACTTTTGCTCAAAATACAAAAAATCGGCCGTCAACTTCTGCCCCCGTGGTAAGTTGTTTTTAATCCGATAATTGGTGTTGATTTGAGATATCCCAAACAAACAAATTCCAAGCAAACCCAATGAAACCCAGGCAATTCCGCGGGCATTCGTTTTGGTAAATCCGTACACCCAATGCATGAAACGATCCCAAAACGCGTACTCTTTGGTATATTTTATCAGCTGATCGGCTGTGAACCGTGGCAACAGCGCCCACAACCAACCATAAATAACAAAAAAGGACAGTACAACACCCATTGCAGCATTCACCCCAAACCCTTGAATAGGCAAGGTGCGGTTGCTTACCAAAGAGGCAAAACCAATGGCTGTCGTAATGCACGTAATGAAGGTCGCAAAGCCAATTTCCCGTAGCGTGATCCTGATGGCTGCAGCCGGAGGATGCCCTTTGTGTAATTCATCCAGATATTTGGTGGTAATATGGATGGTGTCGGCTACCCCAACAATGCACAAAAGA
>JAGWYI010000602.1 GCA_018969455.1 Bacteroidota bacterium
GGCTTCGAGTTGTACCAGAACGTACCAAACCCATTCGTAAACATGACCTTCATCGGTTTCAACTTGCCAGAGGCGACAACGGCAACTTTGAGCATCTTTGATGAAACTGGCCGTGTAATTTACAGCCAGAAAGGTTCATATGCGAAAGGTTACAACAATGTAGCGATCGATCGCGCGTTGTTGAACACCGTGGGCATGATGTACTACAAGTTGGAAACACCAACAGACAGTGCGACGAAGAAGATGATACAGGTGAAGTAATCAGACTTGTCTGAGAAAGTATAAACAGAAAAGCGGCCGGTGCACATGTGTGCATCGGCCGTTTGTTTGTCAGATGTTTTACATAGAATTTGCAAGATTTTAGGCAGTTCTCAAGAATTAATATCGGATAAAGCGATTGACAATTATCTTTGTTAAATGAAACATAAGTTCTTTATTAGTAAAGACTTATTTATTTAAATAAAACTTTTTCGTAATAAATATTTTGAATCCCATGAACGGTTTGTCTTTCTTTTTGCGTCATTTTTTGCTGATTTGTATCCTGTTGATTTCGGGAGATTTTGCATTTGCAAACAATTTGGGCTTGGCAGATTTCCAGGATACGTTGTTTGTTAACTGTCCGGCGGCCCAATATATTGCGGGCGACACAACGAACAACAATCCCGCCTTGTGGAATGAATCCTATTGGTACGACAACACTTTGCAGTTGCACGATTTGTGTGAAGGGCCCATTAATTTGAATATTACGGCCTGGGATTCCTGTTTTGGATCTTCGGTTTCCATTCAATATTTGTTGTTTTTGGATTTGGA
Organism: Bacteroidota bacterium; assembly: GCA_018969455.1. GTDB lineage: Bacteria > Bacteroidota > Bacteroidia > Chitinophagales > Saprospiraceae > M3007. The sequence goes on from JAGWYI010000602.1 coordinate 811, forward strand.
TGGTGATGATTCCCTGGAAACGGTAATCAACAGCAATATGATTGGTGCGGGCGGATTGGGGTGGAACAAAGTGCCATTTGGAAATGCGGCCAACCCCAATTACAGCGGCGGAACTATACGAGCCTTTGACGAGCGCCCGGTTCCTGCAAATCAAAAATACGGTTTTGCCTTGCAAATTACGGGCGCCGGAAAACAGCGTGTGGCGGCAGTGCGATGGAATACACAGGCCCAACCCGATAATTTTGTATTGCCTGAATTGCCGCACGGAAAGCATAAAATCCAGTGGATCATCCAGGATACTTGCGGGAATGCAGATACCTGTGTGTCTATTTTTACCGTGAAAGATGTTAAAAAACCGGTGGTTAAATGCGGTGTTCCATTGACATTTAATGTGGTGTTATACCCGGCTCCTCATGTGACCGTTTATCCGGATTATTTTATCCAGAGCATGGTAGACAACTGTACCCCGACCAATTATCTCCGTTACGCAATCCGGGAAGCGGGCACAGGCACGGGATTTCCCTTAACGCCAGCGGGCAATCCTCAAGATATGATTGAATACGGATGTTTTCAACTTGGAACCCATCAGGTAGAATTATGGATTCGGGATGTGGAGGGAAATGCGGATTATTGTGAAGGAACCATACACGCGAAGGATCCGTATAACGATTGTGGATTTGACCCATTCATATATAAAGGATTGATTAAAACAGAATATGATAAGGCTGTTAAGGATGTAAGGGTAGAGGGAACGACTTATGGCCAAAACATCCCAAGCTTATTTGCCGGTCAGTTGACCAACCAGTTTGGCTCGTATAATTTTACAGGTATGCTAGGCGGGGATACCATCAAGGTGGTTCCTTCTAAAAACGATAATCACACCAATGGTGTAAGCACATACGATCTGGTATTGATCTCCAGGCACATTTTGGGTTTGGAGCCCTTGTCTTCTCCTTATAAACTAATAGCAGCCGATGCCAACAAATCCGGCTCGGTTACCAGTTTTGACGTCATTGAAATTAGAAAACTGATATTGGGGATCGACACGGTTTTTCACAACAACACCAGTTGGCGGTTTTTGCCCATGGCGCATGTATTTCCCAACCCGCAAAATCCTTTCCAGGCTGCTTTCCCGGAAACATTGAAAATATGTTCCTATTGCTCAGATACTCAAACCCAATTACTCAATTTTGTTGGCATCAAAATCGGCGACGTAAACGGTTCGGTTATATCCAGTACGGCACAGGGTGAAGCCGAAACCCGCAGCAAAGACACCCTTTACTGGAAACTTGCGCCGCGCCGGGTGGAGGCCGGGGAAACTTTTACACTTTCGTTTGATGCTTCGGAATCGGTACAAGGGTATCAATTTACCCTGCAATTTGAAGGGCTGGAACTCTTGCAGGTGCGCCCGCGCGCACTCGACATGGACGCTGAAAACTTCGGGATTTTTGAAAATGCTTTGACTACTTCTTACAATGGCGCCGAAAAAGGCGCGTTTGACCTGGTTTTTAAAGCAAAAACGGGTGGAAACATGCAGGACATGCTGTTTTTGAGCGACCGGATTACAAGCTGCGCGGCATTTAATCGGGATCAAAAAATGGCCCAGACGCTGCAATTTGATCAAAATAATGCCCAATTTGCTGTTTATTCCAATGTGCCGAATCCCTGGAGCACCCAAACCGCCATTGGATTTGATTTGCCGGAGGCTGGAGCAGTGCATTTGGAGGTGTTTGACCTCAACGGCCGCCTTTTACTGAACAAAAATGGAAATTTTGAAAAAGGCCACAACCGAATTCAGCTGAAAAGAAGTGATTTGCCCGAAAATTGCAGCGGGATCTTGGTGTATCGTTTGGAAAGTGCGCAGACCAGCGCTTCCGGACG
>JAGWYI010000603.1 GCA_018969455.1 Bacteroidota bacterium
GCCATTTGTACCAAACCCATATGGCCGGCATGCAAGGCGCCCATCGTGGGTGCAAATCCGATGCTTCGGCCTTTGCTCCTTTCGGTATTCAACCAGGCCTGTAAATCGGTTACTTTTTGAAAGACAAACATTTGCAAAAGGTTTCAGAGGGGTAAAGGTATAATTAGTGTTAGGACATACAGTACCTTTGACAAAAGAATCCATTTTATTGTGGGTAATCAAGGCCGAATGGAATGAAAATTGAGGTTTGCCCAAGAAATAAAAAGGGTTTGCGCCAACCTTCCTACCTTCGCTTTGTTTAAAATTCAATTCTTTCAGTTTTATTTGAAAACAAGTTGGGCGGGCCTGTCCCGCTGAGCGCCTACGGCCGAAACCAATGACAAGTTCGATTGCCCCGCTCCACACGAGTCTGGAACTCATCAAACAACCTATCGCGGTTGAGTTGGATGTATTTGAAGACCGATTTCGCGATGCCATGCGCAGCAATGCGCCTTTACTTGATAAAATTACCTGGTACATCGTACAGCGTAAGGGCAAACAAGTGCGCCCCATGCTGGTGTTGCTGAGTGCACGCCTCTTCGATTCCATCAATGAAGCCTCGTATACGGCTGCTTCCATGATTGAACTTTTGCATACAGCGACGCTGGTGCACGATGATGTGGTGGATGATTCGAACGAACGACGGGGCTTTTTCTCCATCAATGCCCTGTGGAAAAATAAAATTGCGGTTTTGGTGGGCGATTTTTTGCTGTCTCAAGGCCTCTTGCTCAGTGTTAAAAGTCAACAATTCCGTATATTGGAAATGGTAAGCCGGGCAGTTAAAGAAATGGCAGAAGGCGAATTGCTGCAGATTGAAAAAGCGCGCAGGCTGGATATTAAGGAGCCTATATACCACGAAATCATTCGACAAAAAACGGCATCGCTCATCGCCGCGGCCTGCTGTGCCGGCGCCGTGACAACTGCAAAGGACGAAGAAACCATTCAGCGCATGTGGCTGTTTGGAGAAAAAACAGGCATGGCTTTTCAAATTCGAGATGATTTGTTCGATTTTGGTACCGATGATGTTGGGAAACCGCTCGGCATTGATATCAAAGAAAAGAAAATGACCCTGCCGCTTATTTATTGCCTGTCGAATGCCGACCGCAGCACGCGGCGTTTTATCCTCAACATTGTAAAAAACGAGAGCGATAAAATGGAAAAGGTGCAGGAAGTTATCCGGATTGTTCGGCAAAGCGGGGGCATTGAATATGCGCAGGAAGCCATGTATCGATATCGCCAGGAAGCATTCGATTTGTTGATGCAAGCGCCAGATACGCCAGCCCGCCAATCGCTTTATGATTTGTTGGTTTTTGTAACCGAACGCAAAAAATAACTTCGCGCATTTACCAGTTCAAGCCGGCTACCACATACAAGCCTGCGGTTTCGGTACGCAATCGGGCGGCGCCAAGCGAAACGGCTGAAAAACCATTGCCAAGGGCCATGTCAACCTCTTCCGTTGTAAAATCCCCTTCCGGCCCGATGAGTACAAGGGTATCCAGACCGGCCTGGTGTAGTGTTTTCAGGTGTGGAGGCGGAGTTTCGGGGCACCAGGCAATAAATCGCTGCGGATAAAGGGCCGCTTCACCCAGCACTTGTGCCAACGGCGTAAGCGGTCTCAATTCGGGCAAGTAAGCCCGAAGGGATTGTTTCATTGCCGAAATCAGAATTTTTTCAAGCCGGTCTGCCCGAATGCTGTCGCGTTCCGATCGTTTGCATAACAGGGGCGTAACAATGTCAACGCCTATTTCGGTTGCTTTTTCCAGAAACCACTCAAAACGATCGATGTTTTTGGTGGGAGCAATGGCTACATGCAGGCGCGCATTGCGCGTATGAGGCACTTCAATTTGTTTCAAAATGCGTACTAACACCTGCCTTTTTCCAATTTCACTAATCTCCCCGGTGTAAATAATACCCGCTCCATTGGTCATTTGAAGCAAGTCGCCAGTTTTGTGGCGGAGCACGGTTTGAAGATGGCGGCTTTCCTCTTCATCGAGCAGCGCAATGCCATTGTTGATGTTTTTGGTATAAAACATAGCAGTTTTGTGGTACAGTACACTGCCTGAAATGGCTGCGTACGGAATTACATGCGTGCGGACATCAGAATTTTTTAAAAACAAGGATGCGCATGGCTGCGAAAACCTCCAGGCTAAAAAGCGGTTTTCCGCAGCGCTCAGGGTTCGAAGAAACCAACGCTTGCACCCACCCAGTCTTTTCCCTTGTTGTATCGAACCCCTACCATTTCACCCTTACTCATGCGAATCAAATTGTTGACCAAGCGCGGTTTTTCCCAATCTTTATTCCAAACAAGCATCATCCGGATTTCGCATTTGCTCGATTCTTCGGGATTGGGGGTTTCGATGGCTGCAACATATTCCACCTTGCGCTGCAAAATGTAATTGGCAGGATCGTCTACACTTTCCACGTCTTCGCGGGAGATGTTTATTTTGACTCCCTGCCCCGAGAACGAAAAGAGCGGCTTCAAAACCCAATTCTCAAGATCGTTGGGTATGTTTTTTAGGGATTCTACAAAATGCGTTTCGGGAACAAACGGCGATTGCATGTAGGGCAGGGTGTGCTTGCTGATCCGGAAAAACCAGTTGGGGTGTCCCACCCAACTTGCATTTACCTCGGTGGTCATGTCCCATGCACGGG
>JAGWYI010000604.1 GCA_018969455.1 Bacteroidota bacterium
GCCGTTGTGGTGTACCGAGTGGTTCAATTGAAACAAATCCAGATCGCCATCGAGGTCGAAGTCGAAAAAAATGGCCTGGGTGGAGAAGCCTACCAAATCGAGTTTGTAATAAATGGCTTCGTCTTCGTACACGGGGATGCCGTTGACAATGCTTTTACAGATGAACAATTGATTTTGCCCTTTAATATTCTGATAATCACCCAATTGCCCAATATAGAGGTCGAGCATGCCATCGTTGTTGATGTCTACCACGCTCACGCCAGTGGTGAAGCCATCGGCCCCGGCTACACCGGCTAATTCCGTCACATCTTTGAAATGCATGTTTCCTTCGTTGAGAAACATCCTATTCGGGCCCATGTTGCTGGTAAAATACAAGTCAATTTTGCCATCGTTGTTAAAATCGCCTGCCGCCACTCCGCCGCCGTTGAAAAAATACATGTAATTGAACACATTGAAAGCGGCGCTTTGGCGCAGCACATTTTCAAAATCGAGGCCTGTTTTATCTTTCCTGAGCAATTCAAATGCAGGAAATTCGCTTGGGTGTTGGGTATTGCAGGAGAAGAGCGTTACAAACAGGGCTACAAGGGGTAGATATTTCATCAGCATATTCATAATCAAATTATTGGACCGTTGGCTTTTCAGTATTTTTGAGTAAAAACAGCTTTGGTTTTTGGTTGTTTACAGTTACCAGAAGGTGTTTTTTGCCCTGGATTTCCAGGGGCAAGATAACTTTAACATCGCCACGAATAAAAAATCCGCTGTCGCGGTTTTCCAGGCGTTGAAATTGTCCATTTCCTTTATTAAGCAAAAAGTGTCCAAAACTCGCGTCGAGTTTGCCGTACTGCGGCATGAAGCCCGCGTCGTTTCCGGCTAGAAACAGGTCTTTTTTGCCATCCCCGTTGATGTCTTGCACCTGTATGGCCTTTATGCAAGAGAATTGAACCGCATCGGGCAAGGCAGCGACCGTAAACTGTCCATTGCCCTGATTAAGCGCCACGGATGAAAGGAAATAATTGGCCTCGCGCACGAGTGCTTTTTGAATCATTTCGGGCGGGAATAATTCCTGAATCGATTTTTGGGCAAAATCGGCGTGCTTGAGGTTTTTTTTCTTTAGGGATGGGATTGCCGTGGTGAGTTCTTTTTTCAGCGCTATCGTTCGGTCTTTTCCATCCACAACGCGGGTCATGATTTTGTCGATGGAGCCGTTGTTATCGAAATCATTCAGCCAGAGTTTGCAGGGTTGGCCGGCAACTCCGTCGAAATAGAAGTTTTCGCCACGGTTGCCTAGAATAAGGTCTTGGTCGCCGTCTCCATCTACATCATCGGCAGCTACGGCGTAGTACCAGCCGCTGTATTGCGACAAATTGGTTTGGATGGGCTTCAATTGACCGTCTTTGATCTCAAAAATTGTAGGGGGCGCCCATTCACCCACAACAACCAATTCTGGTGTTGCATCGCCACTCACGTTGGCCATACAGGCATGGGTCACCATGCCGAGTTTGCTAAACTCGGGCGCGGCAATTTTTGCGATGTCGGTAAAATTGCCGTGTCCGTCGTTTTGACAGAGGGCATGACGAGGAGGCACGCCGTATTGTCCGGGCACGCTGCGGCTTCCGATGAACAGATCCACGAAACCGTCGCCGTTGAAATCGAGTGGTACCACCACAGCGGTGTTGTTTCCGATCAGGGGCAATGCGCGGTCGTTGAAAGTAAAATGACCTTTCCCGTCGTTGAAATACAGTCTGCTTTGCATCAAACGTGCGTTGTAGGCCAGTTCGTTGCCGCCAGATCCGACAAACAAGTCGAGGTCATGGTCGCCATCGGCATCGAAAAAGCGTACACAGGTATCTTCATAGAGTGAATCCTGGTCGAACACCTTGTGTTCGGCGCGTGTGAAACTGCCATTGGCGTTCTGCAGGTAAAATTGCCCTGCCTGCCCGGTTGCGCCCCCGATGTACAGGTCTTCCCGTCCGTCGCCATTCACATCTCCAGCATCTGCGCAGGGGCCTTCACGTGAAATCATGTGAAAACTGAGGGGTTCCTGATAAAAATCTACGAAATCGTTCTCTTTATGGGCCTCAAAAGGATTCGGTTCTTCTTTTACAACGGCTGTTGCCGCGTTGTTGTACAGGTATAAGTTGGGCAAAACAGCAGGTTTTGCGTCTTTCCAGTCGAGTTTCAACAAAGTGTCAATGGGTGGATTCAGGATGAGGGTTTTTTGGCGATCGGGCCAGATGACCACCAGCGAGTCGACCAAATTTGTTTTTCCCAATCCGAAAACCATGTTATAATCAATGGAGGATTGAAAGCCTCTGGAAGGATGCAATTGAAAGTTGATCAATTCTTTTCCCCTGTAAACATTCACGATGGATCCAATTGCAAACGTATTTTGATCTTTGCCTTTGAGGCCTACTTTGATAAAGTGCGGTTTATTGGGTTGATTGGAAGCATGATTTTGATATACAAAAGCCTCCTGATTGACGTTATTAACGACAAGATCGAGATCGCCATCTCCATCCAGATCGCCGTAGGCAGCGCCATTGGAGAAAGAAGGTGTTGTAAAGCCCCAATTTTGGTTGGCATCTTCGAATTTCAGGTTGCCCATGTTTCGGAATGCCCGGTTCAGGATGGGTGTGGAAGGCATTTTGTTCAGAATTTCATTGATTTGCTCTTTTTTGCCTGTCAGCG
>JAGWYI010000605.1 GCA_018969455.1 Bacteroidota bacterium
CGTGGGGTTGTAGATGACAAAAAAGGGATTTTTTCGATTGTAGGTATTAAAGCATCCAACTTGCATGCTGTACCGAAATCGCTTCCGCTCGAGATAGGCTGTAACAGCCAGATCGAGACGGTGATAAACGGGCAATCGGTAATTGTTGACTTTTTCTATGGCAATAATCGGGATATAACCCGCATTTCCGGGGAGGGTATAATAATATTGCAATCCGGAGAGCGTAATGGGGTTCCCTGATCCCAGGAGCCAGCTTGCACTTGCCTCCAGGTTTTTTCCAAAACGGTGCAGCAATTGAATTTTCAGATCGTGGGGGCGGTCAAAACGGGCTGGAAATGCCTCCCCCAGATTGGCATCGTCAAATTGTCGGAAGCTGCGCGAGAGGGTATAGGAAATTTGTCCGGTGGTATGTCCCTGGGTGCGTGCGCAAGTAATTTCAAGGCCTCTGCTCCAGCCTTTTCCGATGATCAGGCGTTGTTCCCAATTGTCATTTTCGAGGAACAAGCTAGCGTTCAAGTCTGATTCGGTAGATTTGAATGTTCGCAATCGGCGCATGTCTTTTTTATATACCTGGACATGCAGCATCCATCCATTTTGGTGATATTCCAGGCCGGCGGTGGTGAGCCACACCCTTTCCGGTTTAAAACGTGCAGTGGTTGGAACCCACAGTTCGAAGGGCAGGCTTCCGGTATAGTTCCCCACTTGATGCAGGTTTTGGGTTAGCCCGGAAGCGCTGGCAAACCAGTGCATGTTTTTAGTGGGTTTCCACAGCATTCGTATGCGTGGATCGGGCCGCAGGTATTCTTTTCCACCTTGAAAAAAACCGGAAATATTGAGTCCGGCATCGATTTGGGTTTGTTCATCGGGCCGCCATTCGAGTTGGAGATAGGATTGGGTTTCCAGTGCTTTGATCAAGCTTGTTTGGGCTTTTCGCAGGCGGAGCGTATCGGGCGAAAAGCCTGATTTGAAGCTTGCATTGGCCTGGAAAACGCCGGGTGTAAAGTTGTGCCAGGTAACTGATGCGCCCCAGCGCCAATGAACGGCAGGGCTTTTAAAAAAAGAAAAATCACTTTTCAGGCAGTAGTCTTCAATTCGGGATTGAGCGCCTTCTGCGTATTGAATCAGGTCGCTGCTATCGGTTTGGATGTTATCGGCATAATTAAAAAGGCTGAAAGTAGCGGTGGTATTGGAAAAAATGCGGTCGTTCCACACATGATTCCAGCGCAGGGCGGCAATATGGTTCCCATAAACGGCTTTTACAATTAAGTTGCTGATGCTTTCAAGAGAGTCGTAGGTAGCGAGGGCCTTTCTTTTGCTTTGAAAAGAATCCAGGCCATTGTAATAGCTCAAATAAATGCGGTCGCGGTTGGAGCATGTAAAATTAATTTTTGCATTAAAGTCGGTAAATTGATAGGTTGCATTTCCTGATTTTCCGCCGGTAGCAAGGTTGCTTTTTTTGCTTAGGAAGCGAATTAAAGGATCGATAGCAGCGCCTCTAAACCCCACAATATAGGCGCATTTGCCTTTAATTAGGGGGCCTTCGGCCGAAAAACCAACCAGATACGATCCCAAAGATATTTGCTGATGATGCCGGTACAAGTCGCCGTCGCGGGTGCGCACGTCAAGCACCGCCGAGCTGCGTGCGCCGAATCGGGCAGGTTGATCCCCTTTCCAAAGGGTTGCCGATTGCATAAGATCGGAATTAAAGATAGACAACAAACCAAGGGCGTGTCCGGCATTGTATACAGGAACGTCATCAAGCAGGATCAGGTTCTGATCGGCATTTCCACCCCGTACATTGAGACCGCCGAGACCATCTGTGCCGGTTAGTACGCCTGCATCGAGGCTCAATTGGCGCATGAGGTCGGGTATTCCGCCTGCCATGGGCATCGATTTGAGCAATTGGAGCACCACTTGTGGCGGGATTTGTTGGATTTGGACGCTGTCTTCGGGTTGTTTTTCCGAGGAAATTGTCACCTCATCGAGGGTACTATTGGGGGCCAGATCAAAGTTCTGGAACGTTTTTTCTTGTAAATTGAGGGTGTATACTTGTTGTTTATACCCGACATAGGAAATGGTAATCAATTGTTTACCGGCAGGGAGGTTCAAACTAAAAAAACCGAACTCGTTGCTGACGACCCCTTTTCGTTGACTGCTGTAGATGCTGGCGCCGAGGAGTCGTTCGCCGCTTTCACGATCGCGCACGTACCCGCTGAGCGTGTATGTACGCGGCTGCAAGGGCCGCAAAAGCACTTGAGTGCCATTGAATTGAATGTCGTGTGGTACGGAAGCGGCAATGCGATGCAGCACATCTTCCACGCTTATTTGGGTAACGTGGATATCGAGGGCAGGCTTGTTTTTAAACATATTGCCGGGGTACAAAATGGCAAAACCTTCCTGAGCGCCCAGTTTCTCCAGTGCTGCTTCGGGGCTACAGAGGCTGCAATCAAACGAAATTTGCCGCATCAGGCGCTGTTGCGCGGGTGCGACAAGGCCAATTGCCATAAAGACCAGAATTCCAATCAATCGCGGGAAATGCTTCATTGTTCAGGGCAGGCGCCACCGCTCAGGATAAAATGCGTTGAATCGATTGTAGTCAGTTGCATTTGAAACAAGTCGGCGATGCCTTTCAAGGCGGATGCATGATCCGGCTGAGGGAATACGGCCGAAATAGCACAGT
>JAGWYI010000606.1 GCA_018969455.1 Bacteroidota bacterium
AGGCCGATAAAATACCGCAATTCGTTGCCGTTCAGGTAATATTCGTCGAATCTGGGGTCGTCTTTATCCGCAGTCATGAGGGTAAAACACGGTGCAAACCGGCGTGTTTGCAACCAATGCGTATATTGGGCAAATTGTTTTACAAAATGGGCAGTTCCAACAGTTTCGGATTGCAAATCGCCCAGGGTTGAATCGGCAAAACAGGCTTCGAGATGATCGCATTCATCTCCGTAAGCCATAACCCCGGGAGGCGCCAGGAAGCTTTCAGCAAAATAGCCAAAGCTGGGTTGATGTTTTTGAATTTCACATTTTACAGCCCCCAACAAATCGTAATATTGATCTCGTTGAGCAGGAACCCCTTCCGGACGCATTTGCACATGCGACATGTCGCCGCGCATAAAGTCAAAATTGTATTGTTTTTGAATTTCGAGGTAATGGCTGCATACATATTCCCATGCCGGAACATTTGGTTTTGCAAAATCGAGTGCCCATTCTGAACTATTCGCGTGCGTTTCCCACAATTTGTAGCGGCTGAGGGGGCCGAATACCCGGGAGAATGGCTCGGGTTTTTGAATGCGATAATCCAGCCATATCAAGCCATCCTCATCTGTTGTGCGCGCTTCCGGGGAAGGGTCAACTTCCAAGCCACGATAGGGCGGCCCCATGGTAGCAGGCGCCGTTTCCAATCCTTCCGCGTACAACAATCGGATCATTTTTTTGCGCCTGTACAGGCGCAGACCATAATCTTCAGGCGCCCCAAAGAGCGCTTTAAGTCTTTTATTTTCAGGATATTGCGTAAAAAAATCAAGCGAATTGTTTGGCAGGTCAATATCGTTTTGTGCACATCCGTTTTCTATGAGAAATTCCCACAATAAATTTTCGACCCACTCTGCCAAGGCTGAATCATGTCGTTCAATCACATCATTTCGGCGCAGGAGCCACTCAAAATAGCGTGGATTGGCGAGCGCCATTTCCGAAAACCGGTCGGTATGGGGCACCACATCCATACCCACCGAGCGTCCCATCAAATGTAAAATATTTACAACGACTTTAAGTTGTTTTTCAACGGTGTTGAGGTGTGAAAATGCGTTGGCCAGTTCCGGGTTGTAAAATTCCGGGTTTACCTGCCAGGTGCTAGGGCCATACAAACTGGCCACCACCCCTGGCTCCCACAAAGGCAAGATGTGAATTGCATTTTGTGCGGCAGGTAAAGAAAACGAGTACGGGATGATGTTCCAAAAATTCTGGATTGTTCGCACATTGATGCCTACTGTATTCGCCGTTTTAAGCCATTGAGTGTCTTTTTTGAACGCATTAGGGCCTGGAATTTGAACATCCGGATCAAACGCAGCATACAGCTCAGATCCGTATGCAATCTCCAGGGTTTGCACAACAAACTCAATCGGATGCTGCAATAAGGTTTCCGGCATGGATGCATAAAAAGCGCTCAATCCGGCAGTTGATTTTTTAGACACGACACAGGTAGGTTTTTCGCCTGAAAATGTTAGAATTTCATTAAAATGAAATCATCTGGTTGAGCATAATGGCGGTCATCGGCTGTAAAAATAGAATGGGGTTTGCAATAATTCTTCATGAACCCTACAATTTTGTGAAAAAAGGATAATTAACTGTGTGTTTGGAATATGCATTTCCAAATAAATAATTGAGGGTAGCAGAAGTATAACTATTAAAAACAGGCAACAAGGATATAGGAATGTGTTTATTTTGTATATTTGCATTTTAATCCTATTGAAAACAGGACTTCAAACGAGGCAACCTGTTGAACTTGAACAACTTATAAGACAGTGATTTACAAAATTAAATTGAAAAACGCCGATGACATGGTGTTAATAGATGACTATGTCTACGAATGGCTAAGCACCGACCCTTACCTGAGCAAGATTGACCTTGTCAACAACCTGCGCAAACATTCCAGTGGATGTGTTGTTTTCCAGAAAACCTGGAAACGCGCAGAAGGAGGGTATAAGACCGAAACATACTACCTTCACAAAATGATTGCCGAAAAGTATTTGTTTGGGCAAAAAAAGGAAGGCAACCGACTGGTAGGTTCAAAAAGCGGTGACAAATTGGATTGCAGGGTTGAAAATCTGGTGTACCGCACCCGCGCGGCAGCAAGCAGGCAGCGAAAGACCAGCAGTAAAACCGGCTATACCGGGGTGTACCAGGAACACAACCGTTACCGTGCGGTAATTTCGGTCAATGGAAAATCGGTGCACATTGGCATGTTTGATACGGCCGAGGAAGCAGCCATTGCTTACAACAAGTTGTCCCGTGAAATGTATGGAGAGGAAGGTAAAATTAACAAGGTAAAAGGCTGGTAAAACCCGTTTTTTTCTTGTTAGTGCATGCGGTCACCTCTTGGTTCCATGGATTTTAGTACTTCAGCTTCGTAACGAAGGTATTCTTGCCACCGTTGCCAGGTATTTTCCTTTCCAAAATACAATTCTGCCAGGTCCAGGAACATGCGATAATGCCCCGCTTCCGAAACCATAAATTTGTGGTACCATTTTCGCAAAGCTTCATCGGCACAGTGAAGGGAAAGCAGCCGAAATCGTTCGCAGCTTCTTGCTTCAATGAGCGCACAGGTAATGAGTTTTTCGAGCAAGGCGCGGTCGCGTCCGCCTCCTTTTGTTTGAAAATCTAGCAAAGCATT
>JAGWYI010000023.1 GCA_018969455.1 Bacteroidota bacterium
TACAAGGATAAAAATGGGCCGCCAAAAGATCACAACAAGTTCTAAATCAAGGAATTGGTGTTTTTTCTTTGGCACTTGTTACACCTTGAATGCATTCAATGATAAAAATTACCCCTGAAGAAATTTTTCGTCATATTGTCGGAATTCAGACCGACGCAATTTTGTGCGTCAATAGATTAAGAATGACAATGACAGGGTAGTTTTTTAGCCCGTTCGTCGCCAGGATGAACGGGCTGTTTTTTTGTTAGGTGTTTATTTAGTCAGTCGGAAACTGGATGCTCCCAGCAAGCCTTTGTCGCAATAGATTGCGGCAACATAATTTCCGGCAGCCAGTTTTTCTTCAAGTTTGTAATTGAAAGACAAGCGTTGGGTCGATGCCAGGTTTACCGGGCGAGTTTGGAGGGCGATAACGGGAACATCGCCACTGGGTGCGTGTACGGTTACGTTGGTTGGGTTGGCTGTGGAAATGGGTTTGCCATTGGCATCGGTGATGCTGAGGTATAGTTTTTGGATGCCTTGGTAAGGTTTGGGCACATCCGCCAGGTCGAAGCTGATGTTAAGTTCCCGGGCTTTTTTGGCGCGGGCGGTTAATTTATCGCCTCTTCGAGCCACCTCCACACGGAAAGAACTTGCTTTGAAGGTAGCCGATTGTGTACGCCGAATTTGTTCTTCCAATTTTTTGGCCAGGTCGTCCACTTGAACCGCCAATTGATCCTTTTCCCCTTTTAAAGTGGTATTTTCGGCTTTAAGCGCTGCATTTTCGGCTTTGAGCTGTTCGTTTTCGGCGCGCAGCACAGCGATTACAGTTTCATATTCTGTTTTGGTTTTTTGCAGCGCTTCAATTTGAAGGCGCAATTCCTGAATGGTACGTGAACTTTGGGCTTTGAGTTTTTTCAAAGAGGCCTCTTTCATCGCGATCAGATCGGAAGTAACAGATGTTCGGCCTTCCAGGGTTTCATTTTCGGTTTTTAAATCAGCAAATGCCGTTTTCAAACTATCGAGGGTGGTCTCCAGTCTTGTTTTTACCGATAATAAAGAATCAATTGTGACCTGTTGTTCTTTATTTTTTTGCATAAAACCGCTGCTTTGTCGCCACAGGGAAAAAGCGGCTATGGCAGAAATCAAAAACAGAATGGTTATAATAATTGCGTAAGTACGCATTCCTTGGTTTTGTGTTTGTTCCATGGTTAAAAATTGAATGGGTAAACAGGTTAAACAAAATATTTGGCTTTCATCTTCATTTTTTATGCCAAAAACGATAAACCGCCTTTATATTCAGCAACATATGCATCAGAAAGCACGGGGCAAAGTTCGCAATTCATATTTATTTATGTCAAATTTAGGCAGATCTTGTCAACAAATCGCAAATTTTTTGAATTCGGCAGGGAATTTGATAGTTCCTTGTTTAAACCGATTGTTTTTTTAATTTAATAAAGACATTCCATGATGCGATCCATCCTATCCCTGGCATTTGCATGCCTGTCATTGAGCATTGCCTTCGCTCGCCACACCCCATTTGCGCTTACGGTTCAAATTGACTCCATTCAGGACGTAGATTGTTTGCACAATACCGGATTAATCAAGGTATCGGCCATAGGCGGTACGCCAGCTTATGCCTATTTGTGGAACACCGGCGCAACCACGGCCATGATCAGCAACCTGATTCCAGGTACTTATTCCGTAACAGTTACCGATGCACAGGCAAACACTGCCGCAAGTTCTGTTACCATCATTTCCAACATGATTCCACCTTCAGCAGATGCAGGAGGCGATGCACATGTAAGTTGCTCCAATGATACCCTGGTGTTAAATGGATCGGGTTCGGTAGGGAACAATTTCAAGTATTTATGGACCGCCACGGCAAACGGCCATATCGTGAGTGGAGGGCAGTCTTTAACACCAAAGGTTGACCACACAGGTACATACACGCTCGTTGTGACCGATATTTCGAATGGCTGCACGGCATCCAGCGAGATGAAAATAACCTCCGATTACAATGCGCGAATGGCCAATGCCACCGGCGGTGTCATCAATTGCAGCACGCCAAGTCTTACACTCCAGGTGGTGTTTGATACAATCAACAGCAAATTTGTTTGGAATGGCCCCAACAACTTTCAATCGGGCCTGCGCAACCCTGTCGTGAGCCTGGTTGGAAATTATGTATTCAAACTAACCGATACCATTACAGGCTGTATTACCAAAAGTACAGCCATCGTTCTAGGCAATTTTACCCAACCCGATGCACAGGCCAATGGGGGAGATACGCTTACCTGTGCTATGCCCAATTTGCAATTGCTCGGGGTGTCGATTACACCTGGAGTTTCTTTCAAATGGATTGGCCCCAACGGCTTCAGTTCCAACCAACAAAATCCGGTGGTTAATGCAGTTGGCGTTTATACCCTTACTGTGACCAACCCGGCAAACGGCTGTACCAATACCGATACTGAAACCGTACTGGGCAATTTTACAAGCCCTGCCGTTTCCATTCAAAGTCCGGCTACCCTTACCTGTGCGCTGCTGAGTGTCCAATTACAAACCAATGTCAATCTCCCCTTTTGCAGTTTTTTGTGGTCGGGCCCGAACGGATTTGGCAGCACACAACAAAATCCGATTGTTACCACGCCCGGATCTTACCGGGTTACGGTTACCAATACTAAAAACGGATGTACCGGTACGGCACAGGCAACCGTACTTCAAAACATCACCTCCCCCAATGTATCGGCCTCGGGTGGCGTCAAAACCTGTACCAACCCCAGCGTAACACTCATAGGTAACTCCACTACACAGGGCGTTTCATTTTCCTGGACTGGCCCCAACAATTTCAACTCGGCCCAGCAAAGCCCAACCGTCAGTACCGTTGGAATATATACCTTGAAAGTAACCAATCCGATAAATGGTTGTACCGCAGTGGCAACTGCGCAGGTATCGCAAAACACCACAGCGCCCAATATTTCGGCAACTGTTTCAGGTACCCTAACCTGCAATGTGCCCAATGTAAATGTCACGGCCAGCTCTACTACCCAGGGCGTAACCTATAGTTGGACAGGTCCCAACAATTTCAGTTCTACCCTGGCAAGTCCTTTGGTTGGATTGGGGGGCTACTACTACCCAACTGTAACCAATCCGGCAAATGGCTGCACCAATTCAAGCTCTGTATTTGTAAACGAAAACAAAACGCCACCCTTTGCCTACGGCGGAGATGACCGATATCTGAATTGCAATTTCAATTCTGTTGTGCTCAATGGATCCTTTTCTTCAAGCGGTCCGAATTTCAGTTATTTATGGACCACAACCAATGGGAACATTGTGATGGGGGCTACCACCCAATACCTCACGGTGAATGCAGCCGGACTTTACTTCTATCAAGTGACAAATACACAAAATGGCTGTAAATCAAAAGACAGTGTAACGGTAGAACAACTTTTGCCTGTTCAGGCCAACATTACGCTCAACACACCGGTATCCTGCAGCGGCGGCTCCGATGGCAAACTAACAGTTTCCGGATCGGGCGGCTCTGAAGTATACACTTACACCTGGTCCTCTGGCGCCAATACCCAGTCTATCTCCAATTTGCAGGCAGGTTCCTATACCGTAACGGTGATCGACAATCAGGGATGTTCCGCATCAAAAACCGCCACCGTTGAACAATTGATTCTGCTCGCTCCGGTTGCCTCCACCAACCAATCGGCGCCAGGTGTCAATGATGGAACAGCCAGTGTGTTTCCGGCAGGGGGCACCCCTCCTTACACGGTAAAATGGAGCAACGGGAAAACCACGCCCAACATCTTCAGTCTGGCCCCAGGATCGTATACAGTAACTGTAACCGATTCCAAGTCCTGCACCATTTCAAAAACGGTCAATGTGGTTGCAGCCAATTGCACCATTGCTGGTACCCTCAGCTCCAACAACCTCAATTGTTTCGGAATCAATACCGGCAGCGCATCCATCAGCATCACAGGCGCTGCCAACCCGGTAAGCTATTCCTGGTCGAATGGCGCCTCCACGGCCAGCATTTCAAATCTGCCAGCGGGCACCTACACGGTTACCGCAACCGATATTGCCAATTGCAAGGTTACCCAAACGGCAGTCATCACGGCGCCAACAGCCCTGGTCGCCAATGTATCAAATGTGGGCAACATCTTGTGCGCCGGTGCAAACAACGGCACGCTAACAGCCGGCGTAAACGGCGGAACTCAACCCTACTCCTATAAATGGTCTAATGGCCCTACTACCCTGATTAACAGCAATCTGGCGCCTGGACCCTATACCTTTACCGCTACCGATAACAAAGGATGCACGGCTACCATAAGCGCAACCATTACAAGCCCTCAGCCGCTCGACCTTAGCGTAGCAAACCTCAACAACATCCCCTGTTCCGGAGCCAACAACGGGTCCATTACCATGAACGCTGTAGGGGGAACTACCCCGTATACCTATAAGTGGTCAAATGGCGCTACAACTGCTACCATCAACAATCTGCCAGTGGGTACCTATTCACTCACACTCACCGATGCCAACAATTGCACCAAATCCCTGAATGCTCAAATTGAACTGACCGACCACACCCCACCCGTAATGGCACTCAAAAATGCCGTGGCCGATTTGGGTAGCGATGGAATTGCCACCATCACACCCGCCATGTTCGACAATGGCATTTCGGATGCCGGTTGCGGAATTGCCGCCATTTCGGTCAATCCCAACAGCTTTAATTGCACGCAACTCGGAACCCATACCGTTACCCTTACCGCAACCGACCTCAATGGCAATAGCAGCACCGGAACAGCAAGTGTTACCATTCAAGACAACATCATCCCCTCGGTTACCTGCCCCGGAAATTTTCACGTGAGTGCTTGCAACAATGTGGTGAATTACAACAATCCCAGCGTGGTAGATAATTGCACGGTTAACCCCAGCCAGCTGGTACGCATCACCGGACTTGCTTCCGGATCCACCTTCCCAAGCGGTGTTTCCACCCAACTTTTCCGGTATACCGATGCCAATGGCAACAAAGGCGAATGCTCCTTTTATGTTCAGGTTGATGATGCGGTTTCCGTAAACCCCATTATCAAAAACGCCAATTGCAATGCCTGCGATGGCCAAATTAACCTGATTCAAACCGCTGGGCCAACCGCCGGTTTTAGCTGGAGCAATAACCAGGGCGGCAACAACGTAAATGCACTTTGCGCTGGCGATTATACGGTGACCATTACAGATGCCAATGGTTGCATTTTGGTTAAAACCTACTCCATCGTTGTCGGCGCCGATGCCATTCCACCCACGATAACCTGTCCGAATAACGTTACCCTGGCCGCTTGTAACAGCGTTTATACTTATTCCATGCCTTCCGTGAACGACAATTGTGCCGTTGATCCGGCATTGTTGGTGCGTACAAGCGGTTTGGCCTCCGGCTCCAATTTCCCGCCAGGCCCCACAAATATATCTTATTCCTACACCGATGGCGGAAACAACACCGTAAGCTGCAGTTTTACGGTGAACGTATTGCGTTACCCCAGCTTAAACCCCGAAATCACCCACACCACTTGCGCCAATACCTGCAATGGAACCATTTTGCTTCATCCTGAAGGGGGAAGTTCACCTTTGAGCTTCCAGTGGAGCAATGCCCAGGGCGGCGTTCAAAACATCAACCTTTGCGCCGGAAATTATACGGTCACGCTCACAGATGCCAACAATTGCACCATGTCGGCTACCTATACCATTGTTCAACCGCCAGCACTCGGATTTGCTGTTTCGCAGGTCATTGACGATTTTGGCGCACTCGGTATCGGCAGTATCACCATCGTGGTGGCAGGCGGCGTGCAACCCTATTCTTACAACTGGACAAAAAACGGATTGCCCTTCAGCACAAACAAGGACTTGTTTAATTTAAATCAGGGGACATACAAGGTAACAGTCACCGATGCCAATTCCTGCACCATCAGCAGCAACCCGGTGGTCGTAAGCACCAATGTGAATGCCAGTTCGGAACCCCTTTGGGCCGAATCGCTTGTTTTGCAACCCAATCCAGCATCAGAATGGGCCAATCTGGTATTCCAAACCCCGCTCGATGCCGATTTGAACATTCAAATTTTGTCGCAGGCTGGTCAGGTTTGTTTGCAACAAACCTTTTCAGCCCAAAGCCCGGTAGCCCACCTGGATTTGACCAAGCTTCCGGCAGGACTTTGGCTCGTACGATTGAGTGGAGAAGATGGTTCCCAGGTGCTTCGAAAATTGGTTATTTTGCGTTAATACTGGTTTGATTTTTAAAATTTGTGCTACCATCAGATTGTTTCAACATCTGATCAAATACAAAACATAAAAATTACGCACATAAATACCCCCAAAAGCACAAGCCGGGATGCTAATCATAGCATTCCGGCTTTTTACATGTAAGCCATTGACTATTATCATTGTAAATAAATTTTGTCCGACCTAATTTTACATGATTAACCGATCATCTTTTCAATTCATTCGCCATGAGAGAAGCAAACACCAATTTGAATGAATGGATGTGGGAAGCAGCCCATGCACGTACAGGAACATCCTTTCAATACAATGCCTACAATTGTATGCCCGTGATAACGGAGGAAAATGAACATCAGGCTCTTGCCTTTTTGCTCAGCAAAGACTCGGAACTTTTGTTGGTGCATGAAAACGCCCAATTGGCCGAGCATCGGCAGGTTTGGGACGATTTAAAGAACATTTATTTAAAAAAAGGGATGAATAGCACTGAATTTGCCCAGGCCCTGCCATCCGAAACCTGGTTTGGCTAGGCAATTATACTGGAAATGAAACCTAAAAGTCCCTATCGATTAACCCTCAAACAGTTCTGGACGGAATGGAGGAAGCCCATTGACTGGTTGAGTCCCGACGATGAATTGGCCGATTTCGACCGCCGGTTTATGCGCATTCTCCACCGCCACCTGGTGTTTTTGGGTTGGTGGAGTGTGTTATGCCTATTGGGAAGTGCCTTTGCGCTGTGTTTAATCACAGGCTTTTGGTATTATTTCCTCATGATGAATTGTGTTTGGGGCGCCATTAATTTTGGCATCACCCTAATGCTCGTACACCATGCCCTGTTTAAAAAATTTCGCCCTGGCGACACCTTCGAAAGATTTCAAATTCAAAGGCATGTACAACAGTTCATGTATCTGAACATCGGGATTGATGTAGCCTATCTTTTTGCCGGTTTTTGGATTTATTCCCTCCAAACCTGTGCTGCGCATCCCATCCAAGCGCTATGGGCAGGCTTTGGTGCAGCCATTGTGTTACAAGCAGTGTATTTAGGTGCGCAGGATATTTGGGTTACCTCGCTTCACGAAAAAAATTTTCGGCAGGCAGAACCCTACCTGCGCCAAATTGTACCACCCAGTTTGGCTACAGAAAATTAAGGGCATCCAGTAGCACTTTCAATTTTCTTTTGTTTTTTTGCATCGAAGCCGCTTGGGCATACTTAAACAGGTTAGTATATGGATATGCATTTGCACCATGAGGAAAAACACCTCAAAAGTTCCGATTTTATTTCAGATGTGGTCATTGGAATGTCTGACGGATTAACCGTTCCTTTTGCCCTCGCCGCTGGCCTGAGTGGAGCAGTTGCCAGCAATGCATTGGTAACCACAGCCGGAATCGCCGAAATTATTGCAGGGTCTATTGCAATGGGCTTGGGAGGTTTTCTTGCTGGACAAACCGAACTTGACCATTATCGTTCCGAACAACGCAGAGAATATGAAGAGGTGGAACGCGTACCCGAACGCGAAAAACAGGAGGTGCGAGACGTCTTTGCAGCATACGGATTCTCTGAGGAAATGCAACATAAAATTGCCAATGAACTGGCGCAAGACAAAGACAAATGGGTGGAATTTATGATGCGTTTTGAACTGGGACTGGAGGAACCGCATGCGCAACGCGCTGCTCAAAGCGCAGCAACGATTGGAATTTCTTACATCATCGGTGGCACAATCCCGCTTTTACCCTACTTTTTTACCCAAACTCCTAGGGAAGGCTTAGGCTATTCCATTCTGGTAACCTTGATTTGTCTTTTTATCTTTGGTTACCTCAAAAGCAAGGTTACAGGTCAATCTCCCATTTTCGGCGCTTTAAAAGTCGTGCTTATTGGCGCAGCAGCAGCAGGCGCCGCCTTTGCTATTGCTCAATGGATTGGAGGATAAACATCCGTTTTGGAATAGCATTAAAATATCCCAACCATCGCTAAATGCAATATTTTTTACCATATTATTTTTTTGATTTTCAATAATTTAGACCAAATATTCTGTAAAAAACAAACAGATAAAGTATCAAACGGGTTGCGTTTGAAAAACCATTAGGCGCATTATATAATCCGGATGGAAACAACCGAAATTCGGATAAAGCCCCGAACTTCCGCATCCCGTATGGGAATTATACCAGGATTCGCCGGATTTTGTGGATAAATCCGGATGGATTTTGCTGATTTATAATGATTTATAAAGATCGTTATGCACAAAATCTGGCGGCGTAATGTATACTTTAAACAGTTTTACACCTGATCTGGTTGTACAAACTCTTTCAAATACAATTTGATAAGCATAATCACCAGAGATATCAATATTGGTCCAAATATAAAACCAACAAAACCAAATAGTTTTAAACCCAGGACCACTCCAAACAAGGTGATTAATGGATGGGTATCTCCAATTTTTTTCAACAGCCACATTCGGGCAATATTGTCTACCGAACCAATCACCAAAAAGCCATACAAAAGAATAAACAAGGCATGGCCGTGCGCACCTTGTGCAAACAGACTGATTGACAAGGGAATATATGCCAATGCAGTTCCAAATATGGGCAGCATTCCACTAATAAAAGTGAGCGTTGTCCAAAGCCATACATCGGGTACCCCGCTTAAATAATAGGCAATGAACCCGGCAGCGCCCTGTACCAAACCCATAACCGGTATACCAATGGCGTTGGAAAAAACCAACGCATGTAATTGATCTCTCACGTACAGGATGTTTTCGGGTTTAAGCGGGAGGGATTTCAAAAATTGTTGCTCCATATGTTTCCCATCGGTAAGCATAAACCACAAAATCAAAAAAGTGACCAGTAAGGTCATCATGCCGTTTAGGGTGGCATTCACCATGTTTCCTGCCATGCTTACGCCCCAGTCGCTCAAGGTTTTAAGATTTTCTGGGGTAAGCAAAACAACCCCAAAACGCTGCTCCTGCTGGTGGATTAAACCCTCCAGCGTGTGCAACAAGGCCGGTGAATTTTGCAACATGGGTATCACCCTGGTATTAATGATATCGAGCAAAAGATTAAGCGGAAACAACAACAAGAATAGCGCGGCAATCATCAATAGCAGAGATGCCAGTTTTTGATTCCAGCGCAAACGTTCCGTCAGGTAAAACAAAGGCTGCCGCAACAACACATAAAAAGTATATGCACCCAAAAAAGCCGGTAAAAAACTCAGCAAGTTGTAGGAAACCAAATAAACCAAACCACCAATGAGGAACATGAGCAACAATTGCCGAATCTGGATATTGGGTATCGATTTTGGTACGATTGCCATCAGAAGGTACATTTTGAGGAACCCATTAAGTCCTGTTGCTTGTAAAGAATCGATGGCCTTACCATTTGCAGGACCAATCGGGGCACATTTGAATCAAAGCATCAAATATCGTATATTTCTTATAAAACAGCCCATTCGAATTCATCTGGCCCGCAACAACGCCTTTATATTTGCTTTTACGCAGACGCAAGAGTACCAAACAACTGTTGGAGTGTATGATATCGGAAATCAAAAATTTGATTCAACATTCTCCGAACGAAAAGGAAGTTGGCCAAATTGCCCATCCAGCCCAAAGGAACCTTGTAATGCACCAAATCGACCATTTCTACACCACCCGGAATGCTTTTAAAATGATGCTGATGATGCCAAATGGCATAAGGCCCCACTCTTTGTTCATCCACGAAAAAACGACCTTTCTCCACGTGTGTTATTTCGGTCATCCAAAACAGGGGAATTCCAAGCAGGGGCCGAACGGTGTAAGTGATGATTTGGCCTGCATACATTTCTTGAAGGAATGCAGGATCGGAGTGAACCACAAACCCCAGGTGAGGCGGAGTGATGGTTTTCAAGTTGTGGGGCGCCGAAAAAAATTCCCAAGCTTGATCCAGGGTAATGGGCAATTGCTGGGTGCGTTGTAAAGTATAAACAGCCATTGATGTGTGTTTGCCTCACAACAATGGCTGTTCAAATCTGTTCACCAATTGGGTTCAAATTACATATTGTCTGGAATAAACTTGTCCAGATTGTCGGGATATTCCTTCTTATATTCGTATTCGATCAAATCGGTAGAAGTAACGATGCCCACAAGTTCGCGGTCATCATTCACAATGGGTACAGCATGAAACAAGTGCTCCATAAGCAACTCGGCAACTGCACCTATGTGTTGATCGGGCTCTAACGCTGCAATTTTGGTGGTCATCACCTCCGACAATTTGACGTGTGTCAATTCCTCGGGCGATTTTCCAAACTTCAAAAAGTCCCAGGACGTAATCATGCCTACCAGTTTTTTGCCCTCCACTATCGGAACGTGGTGGAAATGTTTTTCGAGCATCAAATTCCGCGCATCTGCCAGTGTTTGATCGGGCGAAAGGGTGATGACATCTTTTGTCATGATGGCGGTAACGTATTCGTTCATCATAGGCCGAGAACTTTAAACTGTATTTTTAGAGTGAGCATTTCAAATCGAGGCCCAAATTAGCCGCATTCTGTGCAATCGGCCAAATATCAATCGGGATTTTTTCCGCAATACTTGTTCCAGGCATTGACAGGTTTTAATGACGAAGAAAACAGCCGTTCGGATTCACCTGTTTGGGATGATTAAAAGCCTGAAGACCTGACAGTTGGCGCTATGGTGCAATGAAGTTCCACCGCTTTGTGCCAACTTTCTATTCAAGCGCCTGTAAAACCAAGCGACTCTTGGTTATTTCCATTTATTGTCGAATATTACATCCAAAATACATTCAGATGCACCAACAATACCCTGTTTCTCGATTTTTATTGCTTTCTATCGTTCTTATCTTTTCATGTCAGGCCCCCCCTCCAATCGAGACGTCCAAAAACAACAAGCAGCCTTGGGCAATTGCCTTGCACGGGGGCGCAGGCACCCTCTCGCGTACGCTCATGACACCCGAGCGCGAAGCGGCTTACCGGGCAGCCCTCGACACGGCCTTGATGATCGGAGAAACCGTTTTAAAAAACGGGGGTTCAAGCCTGGATGCTGTAAGTCAAACCATTATATATCTGGAAGATTGCCCCCTATTTAATGCTGGCCGCGGGGCGGTATTTAACCATGAAGGCAAAAACGAACTGGATGCAAGTATTATGGATGGCAGTACCCAAAAAGCAGGCGCGGTGGGAAGTGTTTCCGTGGTAAAAAATCCCATTCTTTTGGCAAGGGCTGTGATGGAACATTCCCCGCATGTATTGCTTACCGGGCGGGGCGCCGAACAATTTGCCCGCGAACAAGGCATACAAACCATTGAGCCATCCTGGTTTTTTACGCAGGAACGTTGGAATACCCTTCAGGATGCGCTAAAAGAAGAAGCCAGAGAAAATGGGAAACATGGAGGCATTTTTAAAAATTCGGATTTCAAATTTGGCACAGTAGGCTGTGTTGCCCTGGATCAGCACGGTCATTTGGCCGCCGGCACCAGCACGGGCGGCATGACCAATAAAAGATGGAATCGTTTGGGCGACACCCCGCTCGTTGGCGCAGGCACTTATGCCGACGACGATGTGGTGGCAGTATCTTGTACAGGCCATGGCGAGTATTTCATCCGATATGCCGTAGCCCACGATGTATGGGCGCGCATGGCATATCAAAACCTAAGCGTACAGGAAGCAGGTAATCGGGTTATTATGCAAAAACTAAAGGAAAAAGGCGGAGAAGGCGGTCTGATTGCAGTAGATAAAAACGGCAACGTCACGATGCCCTTCAACTCGGAAGGTATGTACCGGGCGTATGCCAATCCCGACACCCGAAAAATTGCCATTTATCAAGAGTAGGCCATCAATTGTTTTCAAGCAGCATGCCTTCCAGTTGTTCGAAAACCCCCAACATGGCACGTCCTCTTTCCGACAAATTGTATTCAATGTGCAAAGGCTTCTCCTGAACTATCGTCTTAACCAACAATTGCGCCTCTTCCAGCTCGCGCAGGGCAAGGGCAATGGATTGTTTGTTGGATTGAGGCAACTGCCGAAGCAAGGCATTGAATCGCAAGGGTCCAACGGAAGCGAAACGGAATATTTGGGGCTTCCATTTGCCCGACAGGGATTTTAACAAGCCCTCCACCGGGCATGATTCCGGCATGTTCATGTTGGATTCTGTAGTCATGTTTTTTTGACTAATTGATTCGGAAAAAGATTCGGTTCATCTTTGCATTACTTTCAAAACGACATTGTTGAATGCCTAAAACAAACACGATCATCGGTTTTATGTTGTTCATTGGCTTGTCTGCTACTGTAGGGCAAGTTAAAAGTACAAAAATGTCTACAAACAAATCTAGTGCCAATATCCTAACCTGTTCGATTGAAGAAGGAACTTGTAAAGCTCCCGGAATGGCTGTCCCAAACCCAGATTCTCCCCTTGTCACCCAAAACAAACCTATTCTGGTTCATTATTTTACCGATCCAATCTGTTCGGCATGCTGGGGCATTGAACCCCAGCTCCGACGATTAAAACTGGAATATGGCGCTTACCTCGACATTCAATATCACATGGGAGGCTTGCTTCCTTCCTGGGATGGCTTTGACAGCGGCGGCATTCGTCAGCCAGCCGACGTCGCGCACCATTGGGACGAGGTAAGCGCTTATTATCAGATGCCCATTGTGGGTGATTTGTGGTTGAAAGATCCGCTTGCTTCTTCGTTTCCACCCTCCATTGCGTTTAAAGCCGTGCAATTACAGAATCCTTCGCTGGCCGTTCCGTTTTTACGGCGCCTGCGGGAAATGGTGTTCATGGAAGGGGTTAATATAGCCAATTGGCCAGCCATTGCAACGGCTGCGCTTCAGGTTGGGCTGGATACCGTTCAGTTGAAGCGGGATTTCGATGGACGGGCCAACGAAGCATTCGACGAGGACCTCCGAATTACCCGGACTATGGCTGTACGCGGCTTTCCAACCCTGTATTTCACCGATGCCGACCAAAATCGCAGTGTGATTCACGGTGTAAAATCATACACCCAGTTTGAGCAGGCGGTTATGCGCCTGCTTCCAACGGCTGTAAAACAAAACTACGATGCCACCACGCCCGAAAAAGCGTTTACTTACTATCCCAGCCTTACACCCAAAGAATTCTCCGTTTTGAGCAATCAGTCCCTTGCTGCTGCAGAGGCAGCGCTGGAAGTTTCTTTTAAAGCGGGCAAATGTACCAAATTCAGCACCCGGAACGGCAGTTGTTATACTGTACGCACGCCTTAAACCCAACAGCACCCATGAGCACGGAAATATCAATACCTTTGTGTGCAAAAAGTTGTACCTGGTTTGAATTCCGTACCTTATTCTCCCCCTAATGGCGTGAAAACGCCCGCTTGCCTGATCCGATTCCAATCGGAGCCTGGCATCCGGGCGTTGCCGGTCCGGTTTACCTTCCCTTTTCTTTATGAGCCGCATCCGCTTGGCCTGCAAGCGGCCGCAGAACTCCAGGCTTACCTCAATGAACAAGCCGAATGGAAACAACAGCTCGGTGTCGACAACAATGCAGGCGCCGGTAAAATGTTTGGGGTTTTAGTCGTTCAGTGTGCGGATCAATCCATTGCATACCTGGCTGCATTCTCCGGAAAACTGGCCGGAAGCAACCACCATCCACACTTTGTACCCCCTGTTTTCGATATTTTACCTGAAAACGGGTTTTATCGCCAAGCCGAAAACGAGCTGAATGCACTCAATCGGGAAATTGAAAACCTCGAAATGCATCCCGATTACCACATCGCCCAGGAAGCCTGGTTGCAGGCACAAAAGGAGGCGCAACATGCCATTACACAAGAAAAAAGCAGGGTAAAACAGGCAAAAGCAATGCGCCACCATGCCCGCGAACGGCTCCGGCATCTGCCAGAGCCGGAAAAAAAAGAACAGGAGGCTTTGCTGGAAAAACAAAGCATCCGAGACCATTTTTTGCTTAAAGACCTGAAAAAACACTGGAAAACTAGGCTGGAAATGCTGGAATCCCAATTTCAAGCATTTGACCGCCGCATCCAAGCGCTCCGATCCCTGCGGGCACAACGTTCCGCCGATGTCCAGCAACGCATTTTCGACCATTATACCTTTCTTAACCAATATGGTACTCCCAAAAGCCTGAATGCCATTTTCAAAGATTTTCCACCCGGCATCCCTCCCGCCGGAGCCGGTGAATGTGCAGCGCCGAAATTGCTCCAATACGCGTTTCTACACCATCTGAAACCCCTTGCATTGGCCGAATTCTGGTGGGGCGCCTCCCCTCCCGGCGAAATCCGGAAACACGGTAACTTTTACCCGGCTTGCCGCGGAAAATGCCTGCCTATCCTCAGCCACATGCTGGAAGGAATTGAAACCGATCCCAATCCGCTTTTAAACCCCGCTCAGGCGATGCCAAGCCTGGAAATTCTGTATGAAGACGAATTTCTTGTTGCTGTGAACAAAGCGCCCGGGCTGTTGTCGGTACCCGGAAAAAAAACCGAACCCTCTGTTTATTCTTTGTTGCGAACCCAATACCCCGAACTCGATGAAATTTGGATTGTTCACCGCCTGGATCAAGCCACCTCCGGCATTTTACTGGCGGCTAAAGACGCCAGCTCTTATAAAAATCTGCAAGCCCAGTTTGCCGAACGCCGGGTTCAAAAACGCTACCTTGCCCTGCTCGATGGGATCGTGGCCGGATCCGGACGCATCGATTTGCCACTGCGGGTCGACCTCAACGACCGTCCACGCCAAATGGTGTGCTTCGAGTACGGAAAACCGGCGCGTACCCATTGGAAGGCACTCCGCTCCGACAATGGACGTACCCGGGTGCATTTCTTCCCGCTCACCGGTCGCACCCATCAATTACGGGTACACGCAGCCCATCCACAAGGCCTCAATTGCCCTATTGCAGGAGATTCGATCTATGGAAATCCCGCAGAACGGCTTTTCCTTCATGCCGAACATATTTTATTCCAACACCCCCACTCCGGTATAAAAATGGAATTGTTGTGCCGGGCGCCATTTTAATTGACATGATAAAAACCACATAATATCGCTACGTTATACCAGAATTCGACGGATTTTGTGGATAAATCAGGATGGATTTCGCTGATTTATAATTATTTATAAAGATTGTTATGTACAAAATCTGGCGGCGTAAAATATATCTAAAATAATTCGTGCTTAAAAGAAAAAAGAAAAACAATTCTTCCAACTTTGCTAAAAAAACAATGCGCAAATACTTTGTTCATAAATTTGGAAAAGAACAAGGGCCATTCACCCTCCAGGAACTCATTGCATTCGGGATTGATCCGGCCAGTATGGTTTGGTACGAGGGTTTATCTGATTGGATGCCTGCCGGAAAAATAGCAGAACTTGCTCCTGCGTTTCCTGCAACACCTCCTCCTTTGAAAGGATTTACTTTACACCCCTCCAATACGCCCACAACCAAAAGTGCAGGATCCACGCATTTAACACCCGGGCAGGACTCGCTCTTGCGCGCCCGCCGGCGCAGTCGAAACCGCCGCCTTACAATCGGCGGTATTCTTACCCTTCTATTGGCTGCAATTGCATGGGGTGGCTGGTGGTACAGCCAACAAAGCAAAGCCCTATCCCAGGTAAGCCAACCAGCCGCCGATTCGGAAACGAAACCGGCAGCCACGCCGGTTCGACCACTTAACCCCAATGAGGTCTCCGGCAAATTTATTTTCAAATCCAGAGGCGACAAAGTCAATGTACGCCTAAAACCAGAAATGAACGCCGCCGTACTTTGCCAGTTGTCGAACGAAGAACAAGTTGTTTTCGAAAATGAACGCACATCTCAAAAAAGTACGGTCAACGTAAAAGGTGTAGATCACACCAATTACTGGTACAAAATTCAGCCCATGCACCATGCAGGCATTATTGGCTGGGTTCACGGCGATTTTCTAACTTTTCCGGCCGATTTTCCACAATAACCCCGAATATAAGCCTTTTATTAAACATTATAACCTGTTTTTTGCCCATTCACTACCCATTTCACACCATGCAATCAATCTTAAAAGCACTTTTGTTGTCAGCCCTGCTGTCTGCCTGTACCAACACCAGCCAACCAACAGTTCCCCAACCCAATGTTGGTTCCGATACCTTGTTGCAACACAAATACTGGGTAAACAAATCCTATTACGATGCCCTGTTTGCCACCAATCTGGTTGATACCTTGTCGTTTTTACCCTGTTCCGAATTGCTTTTTACCAATAAAGATACCCTCCTGTTCACAGCCTGCCTTTCAGATGCGGGCATGGGCTTGTACAAGGAAATTGGCCCCAAT
>JAGWYI010000607.1 GCA_018969455.1 Bacteroidota bacterium
ATTTATTCCGGTCGTACATGGAGCTGTAATTGGGCACAAACAGCGTTTCCAAGTCGCCTGCTTCAAATAGCGGTTTTCGAGTGAGTTCGCCATTAGGTCCTATAGAGGTCATAACTGCCACACAATCATTAAAATCATTGACGATACGAGGGCGATTATTCAGGATGGGTTTGGACAAATTGGCCTTGTCTTCGTTGTAGAAAAAAGCCACGGCGTTTCCAGCAACCGCTGCGACGTGCGAGAGGAAATACCGGGTGTTAACGCCGACCTGATATTTTGGAATGGTGACAGTTCGACCGATATTGCCATCGGGGTCGATAAAAAAGGAAATAATGTCGTTGGAGTAATAGCGGGTAGTTGTGGTATAGGTTCGGTAATAATAGTTGGTGCTCGTGATGGAGTAATTTTCTTCGGCTACCACCACCGCCGACCCGTCTTCCCGAATGAGAAAGTCACTAAACTGAAAGGAGTCTTCCAGTCCGAAATCGCCGCCGCGGTCTTTATCGGTGTTGCGCTCGCCAAAGTTTTTCAATTCTTCTACAGTAAATTGTTTCTTATTGCTGGATTGTATGGCGCCATTTCCATCGATGTTCAGGTAAAAAACACCCGAAAGGGCGCCGTTTCTTTTGTTGGAATAAAACCCGGCGCATTTCAAATTACCTTGTGCATCGCTGCCGAGCGCGCCACCGCGCACGAATGATTCGCCCAGGTTGACAGGGAATTCAAAAGATTTCTGCTCGTCCTGACTGAATTGAAACAGTACCACATTGTATGCAGCAACTGATTTTCGATCCTCGTTTTTCTTGCTTTCCTTGGCATTGCGCGATTCATAAATTTTCGCCAACATGTATACGGTACCATCGTTTTTCAAATGAGTAGCCAGTATTTCAACTTGTTTTTCGGTATATTTTAATTTCACCTTTTGGGACCAAACCACATTCAACTCCTTGTTAAGCACTGAAATAAAGGCTTTAAAGGGTTCGTCGTCCCGATCATCATCGGTAACTGCCCGGAACAGCAATTTGCTCGAGTCGCGTGAAACATTCCAATATATGGTGGGCTTATCTCCCCGGCTTTCGTAAGGCAATTTTGCAATTTCCAGGGCTTTTGATTTTTTACCCTTGAAATCAATGGGCATCAGGTTGTATTTGATATAATCGTCCCGTTTGTTGGTCTCGGAATAAAGCCATAAAAACTGACTGTTGTAATAGCGCATTCCCAGTGAAGCAATTCCTTTTTTATCGACACTCAATTCTTTACTAAACACCAGGGAAAAATCCTTGTCGTATTTCTCTAAAATGGCCCGGGTTAGAGCGCCTGTCAGATTGATTCCGGTTCTGCTGTTCTCGTCGTCGAAATATACAAAATGCGCATTTGCGTCGGAATACAAATGCGCCCCAAATGATTTATTTTTAGATACTTTAATATCATCGCTTACCGTAATTACGGGAGCCTGCGCGCACAGTAAATTGCACGAAATAAACAGGAATAATAGCGAAAAAAAACGTTGAGTATCCATGTTTTTTTAATTTAAAGATCGGAAAACGAAGGGCAACAAGCTGCTCAAAGCAATATAACTGTTTGGCAACAATTTTAGTTTGTAGCAAGCGCAGGAAAAATCATTTGTCGCCCAGGAGTACCAGTTTTTGATTCAACACTTTTTCAGCGGATCGGAGTTGAATGTAGTAATTGCCATTAGGCAAGTTTAAGGGTTTCAAATCGACCATTTCGGTATATTTTCCGTATTCGTATAGTTTATTTTCAAAAACGGTATGAACAATGCGGCCAGTCTGATCCAAAACCACCATGCTAACTGCTGTATTCCTCCGAATTTTGAATGGTACCCAAACCACATCCGTTGCCGGATTGGGGAAGTTCGGTTCTGAATTTTCCATAATTTGCCCCGATTCTTTATCCAACCCGAGCGGTATTTGATGTACATCCACCAGGGCTGTCCAAACGCTGGTATTTTGCCCATCTTGTCTGGTCCAAATTGGCCGGATGATGTTATTGTATGCCGAAATGTTGGTATAGTCGCCAAAAAACTGGCTGCTGTTCGGGGAAAAATCGTTTTCGCTGATTTTAAAATTGCTGAAATTTTGTCCGCCGTCTTTTGAAACAGCCAGGTAAACATCGGTGCGCAAGCTGTTTTCGGAATAGGCTCTTCTGTCATAAAAAACGACCCATACCCAACCTGTTACCGGATCGACGGTCATCCAGGACATAAATTGTTGTTTGCCTGGGCCATCGGTATTGACGCGCACCGGAGCCGACCAGTTCAATCCCTTGTTGGTGCTTTTGGCCACCCAAACATCCGTGTCATTGGAACCGTTCCGTTGATCCGACCAATTGAGGTACCAGTTTCCCCGGTAAGGCCCCGGGCTTTGGTCGCTGGCAGTTATCGGCAGCCCATTACATCGGCTCAAACCCGGAATATCATAATCCCAACCTCCCGGGAAATCCCCAATTTTAAGGTCTTCTTGAAGCCAGGTATTCCCACCATCCTTGGAGTAGTCCAGAACAAGCCCCAAAGGGCCTGCCCACACGACAAACAGCACGCCATCCACATCCACACAAGGCACAGCACCTTCTACCGTCCAGTCACCGTCATGACAATCTCCTGATACCTTGTTAATTTTCAAAGGGTTAGACCAGGAAAGCCCGCCATCGAT
>JAGWYI010000608.1 GCA_018969455.1 Bacteroidota bacterium
AAAGGTGGAAGCCAACAACAATACGGCCTGGATGCCCGCATTGAAACAAAAAAAGGACAACAAGTACGCTTTTGAATAAAAATCGGTGTTTAAAACACGCATCGCCTTGCGCAATTCCAAATAACCTTTGCGCATCAAATGATCATCGGTATGCTGGTGCCGGTCGGCCGGAAGCCGCTTCAAGGTAATTTGTGAAAAACCAAGCCACCACAAACCCACCATCACAAATGCAGTAGGTACCGCGCGCAAACCATCCGGAAAGCCAAACCAGTCAAAATTTAAAATGATTACCAAATTGGTAATAAGCAGAATTACACTCCCAATGAAACCATACGAATACCCCTTGGCACTCAGGGAATCATATTTGTCTTCGGTGGCGATAATCGGCAAAAATGCATTGTAAAAAACCAGCCCGCCCGCAAAACCAATGGTCGCTAAAATAAATCCGGTAACACCAATCCACAAGGTATTCATGTTGTGGAAAAAGATCAATGACATGCAGGCAAGAGCCCCAAGCATGGTGAAAAATCGCAAAAAAGCTTTTTTATAACCCCCATAGTCGGCTATCCCCGACAACAACGGGGATAAAAATGCAATGATCAAATAAGAAAAAGAGTTGCTCCAGGCATACAGGGTACTGTCTGACATCCGGATTCCAAATACGTCAACGGTATCATTGGTAATGGATAAAAAATAACCCGGGAATATAGCAACCGTAATTACCAGGGAATAGGCACTGTTGGCCCAGTCGAAGAATGCCCAGCCTGTGGTAATGTAGGGATCGTTCTTTTTTATCTCAACTTCCAGTGCAGTTGATTTTTGCCGCATAACCAAACCATTTTAATTGATACAGCGGTAAATGTATAGCAAGCGCAGGGGGATTTTGGAAATTTTTTAAAATATTTTTTGCGACAGGCAGAATAAAATGCGTTGTTAGGGAACAAATGCCGCATAATTCCTGTATTATCGGGCATGGTTAAGCATTAGGCCCTATGGCTTGTGCAAGTTTTGTACATTATGCCATTTTGCAACTTATGCACTTGCGGGCTGCACCTAACTTTGTGCCATCTTTAGGGAACTTCTGCTTCAAAGACCTGCCCTGTTGCTCCCGCATTAACTTCCTTTGGAAAAATATTCCTGCTTTCGCGCAACCAAGCGATACAACAGGGTATTTACTTTATTCTACTCAAACCAAAGCAAAACCATGCGCCTGTTTATTGTCCTTGTTTTCCTGTTCCTTTTTACGGGTACGGGTATTTCCCAATCCTGTGATGCCACAGGAAACGTATTGCTGTTTTCAAACTACGATGGTGGGCATTTGAAAATTCGGATCGACGAAAACATCCCAAATATAAAAATCGGCATTGCCTCGTATGAGCCTACCCGGATCAGTATTTTCGGCCCATTTGCCTATCAGGTAAAGGAAGTGGTGTACGCGGGGTTCTCACCCAATACGCCCACGGGCAATTTTCATTGCGATTCCAGCATTGCCATTACGACCCTCGATCCGGGCCTGACGCTTTCCAGCGGTTTCAAAAAACTGGAGTTCCCCCCTGTTACGCTGTTGGCCACGGTGGAAGATACCATTTTCCCCGGTTTTACCCAGTTAGCAGGCAACAATACCGGCATCCTGGGCTGTACTTCCTGTAGCCTGACCAAGGCAACGGGAGGCGCCAACAATTTTGCGCAGGTGATCGATTTTTTTGGAGATTATTTTGGAAGTCCGGTCCGTTTTATCAAAACCCGATACGGCTGTTGGTGTGATACCTTGAATTGCTCCCTGCCCGTTTCTTGTTGCCAGGAAATAACAGATTGTTTCTGCAAACCCTCTTCCGCAAAGCCTTCATTAAGTGTTTCAGGAAGCATTTGCTCCGATTCCCTGGTCTTGAGGGCGCCCTTTGTAAAGGGCGCAAATTACCAATGGTACCGCAACGGATTGCCCTATATTGGCCAGATTTCCGACTCCCTGGTATTGCGCAACAACGTTTCGTTGAATGGCATTTACCAGGTATTTGTACAGGAAGGTGCCGGAAATTGTGCTTTTAGCGACAGTATACCCGTTTTTTTTGCTGCAAAACCGGAATATCAGGCTCTGGTAAAGTCTGCAGAATGCAACAACAGTACAACGGGCTCGATTCAGCTAACCGGCGCATTGACTGGCGCCACGATTGAATGGTTCGATGCAGCTGGCCAAACCCTGGGCAACAACAAACGTATTTCCAATTTGCTTGCCGGGAAGTACTCCCTCGTGATCAAATACGGGCAAGGCTGTGTGGCTTTTGATTCTTTTTTTGTGGCCAATCCGCCAGCTCTTTTGGTACAGGCCCAAACAAGTGACGCACAGTGCGCCACCAAGGGGCTGGGAAAAATACTGCTTGGCATCTCCGGCGGAATCCCGCCCTACCAAATTCGGGTAAATAAGGGCCCCGCAGGCAAAAACGCCGACCTGGATTTGCCCCCCGGCGCCTATGAAATTACCGTGCAAGACACCTTAAATTGTACCAAGGTTCTGGATAGTTTGGTCATTCTTCCCGCTCCGGAGTTGAAATTATCCCTGGAAGGTCCCAATGCGGTTTTGTTGCCAGGCGATACTTTTAACTTGATCGCTACGGTAAATAAAGTACCCGGCCTGGTGAAATTTCAATGGTGGCCCACAAATGGTC
>JAGWYI010000609.1 GCA_018969455.1 Bacteroidota bacterium
AGGTAAGGTACAAACCGGGTGCAAATACATTCTTCCAGGCCAATTCAGGCAGCGAGGATACATTGTCTTGCAAACGGAAGGCCGTAATGGCCCCAACATCGATCAGCGGAAAAAAGACGCCCAAGGATTGGTACTTGCCAACGCCCCAATCCAAACTCACACCCAAGGGGGCGGTAAATGCGACCACCCCACCCGGATTTCCGGTTTTTTTACCCAAAGAATCCAGTTGCGTTTCCAGTCCGGCTGCGACCCCGGCATACATGTTGATGGATGCTGAAAAGCGCGGATTGCCTCGTTTTCGGCGATAAGACTGTACGGGAGCCGCTGTTTTTTCCAAAACGGCCACTAATTCATCCGAATTTTTCGCATTGGCTAAAGAAACCAACAGATTTCCATATTTATCAACCAAACGGATCAAGGCCTGCTTGAGCAGCAATTGAAGCGCCTGATTTTCAAGATCCGATATTTCCTGTAAAGCCTTTTCTTCTTCAAAACTGTTGCCGATGCTTTTAACCTGTTTTTTAAAATTTTCCAGATTGGAGGTGAAATAGGCCACTGCCTTTTTTTCGGATTGATAGGTTGCATAAATTTCATCAAACTGAACACCCGGAATCGCCTGTTCTAACTTGTTAATTTTCAACGATAATTGTTGGATCTGTTTTTTTGCAAAAAACGGATCGAGGTACAAGCTGCGCAATATTTCGAGCGTCACCGACAAGGCATCGCCAAAACGCAAGCTGTGTGCAAACTGCACCACTTCGCGCGCGGTTTTGAGCACCTGTTCGGCGTGCAGGTACTGAGCGGCATTTTGTGCATCCACATCCTTGGCCAATTGCAATCCGGCATTAACCACATCGAACACGCCCAGGGCATATTGGGTCAGAACCTGGAATTGATAGGCTGTGTCAATAGGAAACTTGGGCAGGGCAGCGGCATCTGCCAGCGTTTGAAGCGCTGCCATGCGGCTCAACAAATTGCTGAGATCCACCCGAAAACGCCCGCCATTTGGCTGATTCAGGATCTGAAAGAGATTGCTGGCGCCGATTTTGATCTTTTCCAGTTTGTCT
This sequence comes from Bacteroidota bacterium, assembly GCA_018969455.1. Taxonomy (GTDB): domain Bacteria; phylum Bacteroidota; class Bacteroidia; order Chitinophagales; family Saprospiraceae; genus M3007. The sequence goes on from JAGWYI010000609.1 coordinate 1,068, forward strand.
TTTTCCTGCAGCAGCACCAGGGTCATCCAAAAATTAAAGGCATTTTCGTCGTAGGCAACTTGCTGTAAATACACCGATTGCGCCCAACCAGTAGCCGAAGTGCCCTCCCAATGGTGCAAATGCCGGGAAAAGATGCCCAATACCTGGGTGATCTTTCCATATACGGTGCTGTCGACTACATAATCCCGGCTTGATAAAGACTCAATGGCCAATGCCGCCGGCTGCCGGTTCTCAACAGAACGGTACAAATCCAGACCGCCCAACAAAACAGGATAAACTTCCGGATTTACGGCCTCTGGCTGGCTCCGAATGAGGGTCCCAAGGTTTTCCGGCAGTTGAAACAAGTCTGTTTGCGCATTTTCATGCAGCGACTGGTAAAACTGCGCATATTGAAACACATCGGCTGTAAGAAAAGTATAATATGTGCGCGGCATCAAATACCGCAGCGGTTTGTATTGATCTGATACCAGGGTATCGCGGAAACGCTGCAAAAAGGCAATCGTAATTTCTTCCTTGAACTGTTTGGCCGCAAATTTTGCCAGGGCATCGAGCACAAAAGTAGGGTTAAAGATGCCGCTGGCGCTTGAAATACCAGCAGGCGTGGTGGTTTTCGCGTTATTCTCGCTGCTGTATTCCTGCAGATTTGATTTTTTAAAAAGCGGACAATATGGGGTTAAATAAGGGGAATTGGCGCAATCGCTAATGCCGTAATTCTGAAAGGTTCGACGAAAAATGATGTCCCAGTTGGCGGGTTGATTTCGGTACAGTTCGGCCAGTTTCACAGCATCGCGAAGGGTATTGGCTGCGGAAATATGCAGTTCGATGTTGTCGTCGGGGGTCATTTTATCCACATTTGCCGGGGTATCTGAGGGGTTTTTAACCAACACAAACCCGCTGCCTCTTTTCAATCCATTGCACCATACAGTAAAAAATGCAATCTGGCCATTCATGACAAAAGTGTAGCGGTTGGCGGCATTTAAGGCCAATACGGGCGCAGCGCCCTGCCGCAATTTGATTTCCACCCCGCCATCGCGGCAAGCCAGGTTGTTCTGCAATCCACTGACGTTAAACACTACTTTTTGCTGGTTTTGGGCGGCGTTTACTGCACTTTCCGTCGCAATGGTATCTCCTTTAAATACCAGTTTGATCGACAAAGGCGGCGCCACTGGCGGTACAGGAACAGCGCCAAGCGGTTGCTGGGCCTCTAAGTTGCTGCCTGAAAAGAGGCAAAACAAGATGAAAACGAAGGAATAAACTGGAAAAAGATGGAATAAAGGACGCATGGTGTTTGTATAAAATGACCGAACTTCAGGTGATAAGCGGCGAAATTCAAAATTTTTTTTGATATAAACGTCAAACAGGGGGTAAAGCTTGCGTTAAAAGATGGATATGTAATTTTTGCCCCAAAACCCCAATACCATCGCCTCGTTTCAACCGGGGCAAAAGGTAAAATACCTCTTCCTCTTGTAAAAACAGACCCACCCTTCCACATTTGCTTCAAATAAAAGAGAAAACTATCTTTGGCTCGATTCAATCACCTTTTATACCAGGATTCGCCGGATTTTTTGGATAAATCAGGATGGATTTTGTG
>JAGWYI010000610.1 GCA_018969455.1 Bacteroidota bacterium
GCCTCTGCGGTGTACACCTTGAACGACCTGGTGGATGCCAAAGACGACCGCAACCATCCCGACAAATGCAAGCGCCCACTGGCGAGCGGCGCCATGTCGTCCCGGGAAGCCCTGGTGATTTTGGTTTTGCTTTTTGCTGGCGGCGCCTTGCTGGCTGCTTCCCTGAGTGTGGAATCCTTGCTCATCGCGCTGACGTATTTCCTTATCAATTTGTTTTATTCCTTTGGTTTAAAGCACATTGCGATCATCGATGTGGCCCTCATCGGCATCGGATTTTTGTTGCGCGTATTCATGGGCGGTGTATCTGCCGGCGTGCCTGTGTCACAATGGCTGATTGTGCTCACGTTTTTGATTGCCCTGATTTTAGGCCTGGCCAAAAGGCGGGGCGAGTATGTGATTGCAACCAACGGACTCAATTTCCGCAAGTCGCTGGAAGGCTACAACATGCCTTTTTTGGATGCCAGCATGGTGGTATGCTCCACTGTGGCGATAGTGGCCTATTTGATGTATTGTTTTTCGCCGGAAGTAACGAGCCGTATCGGCAGCGACAAAATCTATTACACCGCATTTTTTGTGGTATTGGGCGTGCTGCGTTATCTCCAACTCACGCTGGTGTACAACAAAACCGAGTCGCCCACGCGCGCGCTTCTGCGCGACATTTTCCTGCAAGTGGTGCTGTTGGGTTGGATTGGCGCCTTTTGTTGGCTGTTGTATGTACGAAAATGGATGTGATGACTGGAGCTTAAAATTGCTTAGGTTAAATTTTAATTAAGTTGCCAGGGTTAATTTTATTCGAATATTTCCCGTATGGCAGGCGCTACCGTGTGCGCACACTGAAATTTCAGCCCCAGACAATGTGCGATTGTTTGCGCTACCTGTTTTTGCCAGAGTTGCATGCCGGATTTGATTTCTCCGCGCGCTTTTATGCCCGGGCCAGCAACAGCACACCAGATGGCGTTGCTGCCATCGAGCAGCGGGAGGTGGTTTTTCCAGTTGCTTTTAAAGCCTCGGCCGTGGTCAGTGGTGATCAGCAGGGTCGTTTTACCACGGTACATGGGGTCCTGCTGGATCATGCGCCACAAATCGGCCAAAAATGCATCAAATTGATGGGCTGCATCGAGGTAGGCCGGGTAGTTGCCCTGGTGGGCGTATTCGTCCGTTTCACCGTATCCGATGAACAAAACACGCGGATGCGCCAGGTTCACATATTTTTTGGCAAAAGCCCAGGTGAGAGAATCGGGTCGCACGCCCGCGTGCAGGGTGGCAGGGGTAATTTGTTGCAGTGAATTCAGCCGCAATTGTTCCTGATCTATTGGTCCATCCAGACGGGGTTCAAAACCGGCATTTACCATAAAACCGGCGCGTTCCTCATTGAGAATGTATGGGAAAGCGTCCCAGGAGCCGAAGGCCGCCACTTTGCCTTGCAAACCCGCTTGTTTGTTTAAAAACTCAAAAACGTTGGTATTGGGGTTGTGTTTTTTGGAATTTGACCAAATGTGACGGTCATCAGCCTTGCCCGAAAACAGCTCATTGTAGCCAGGATATGAAAACCACATGCTGTTGTCGACGTTCATGTTGTTGCCAAAGTTGCGGTTGCCGTAAATCTGCGCGTTTTGTTGCAGGATTGTCCAGAAGAAAGGCATCAGTTTTTTCCGACGTGCTTCTGGATCCCCGGCGCCATATTTTTGTTGGCAATACGCTTGTGTGTTGGCATCGAGGGTTTCCACAACAGCGGGATCGGCCCCGGAAAACACTTCCTGCCAACGCATGCCATCGGTGGTTACAACAAATACAAATTCTGAAGTGGCTTCCATTACAGTGCCCTGTGACAGGCTGTGCACCCGCAGCGCCGGACAAAAACGGCGGAGCAGGGCAAGTGCCTGATAATCATAATGCTGCGAAATGCCCTTTGCAGATTGGGTATGCAAGGCTACAAGGGCGGGGGCATTGGGAGCCAAAAGCGTATGGGAAAAAGCGATGCCCAAAAAGGCAACAGCGAGAATGTGCTTCATGATCGGGTGGAAAATGCCTCACGACATTTAAATGTTCCACAAAGGTCCCGATCCCCACGCCGGCGCATGGAAAGCATGTATTAAATTTGGATGAAATAATTGTTAATCAGGCTTTTTCGCCCACAAATACACAATAGCGCCAAACACCCCCATAAGCCCTGCGTGCTTTGTAAAACAAGGGTTTGAAGCGCTGTTCGAGCAAAGGGATGAGGTGTGCTTCCATGCGTACATGGTTTTGGCCCATCCACCAGCGGAACCATCCGGCCGGGGTGTCATGGAAGTCGACCACTGCAATTTTGCCGCCCACCGGCAAGTCTTCCCAGGCTTTGGCGATGGCATCTTCCCAACCGGGATTAAACATGGTCAAAGCGTACGAGAAAAGAATAATATCGGGCTGTTGTGGCGGCGTAAAGCTGCCGGGCGCATACGGTTTTTCAATCAGACTGACTTTGTTGGGAAATTGCGCCAGGTTTTTGCCCGCCTGATCCAGCATGTCTTTGGATACATCCACCCCGATCAGGTTGAGTTTATGGAAGCGCTGTGCGAGGCGTTTGAGGTTGTAACCGGTACCACAGCCTACTTCCAGCAGGGTTTGGCTGGATTCGGCGCCCAGACCCATTCGGGTCAGTATTTCTTTTC
>JAGWYI010000611.1 GCA_018969455.1 Bacteroidota bacterium
GTGTTTTATACCCAATCAGGAGCCCGGCCAACACCCCGCCTTGCTGGTGTGTATCAGCCTATGCGCACCAGTTGCAGCCTTCGTGGAAATGGAGGTTATGATGACTCAAGATACCATGAGCCTCGACGAACTCGATTTCAACGCAATCGGACAGGTAAAAAGTGCATTGCTTATTCCTGTGCAGAAAGCCGTTCTACACATTCTGAAGGATAATCAGGTGGATCTTCTCGATCCAGACTATGCCGCCCAATTGCTCCCTCCCGATTTGCTCGATAAGGTAAATGCTCCTCATGATGACAACCGTATTTTTCACGGCATCTTTCAGTGGGAATCCTAAATGCCGGCCATTTATTCGTCTATCCCTGAAATAAGCCCTAATTTTCAAGGATTTAAACCCATTCATCTTGTACAATGCGCACAACGCGATGTATAACAAGATAAAAGTGCTTTCGCAAAACCAGAACTTTTTGCCGCCACATTAGAACAAATAACGGAAAAAAATACACCAAGCTTTGGCCCGAAAAGGGGTAATTTTAACAAAATATACTTTACACCGCCAGATTTTGTGCATAACGATCTTTATAAATCATCGTAATCCATCCTGATTTATCCACAAAATCCGGCGAATTCTGGTATACAACCATTTATACCGACACTAAAACCGAAACACATCCCAGGCAAATCGCAATATAATACCGGCAACCACCGCAATAAATACCTTGCGGATAAAAGCATTCCCATGCAACAGTGCCATTCGACTACCTAAATATGCGCCCGCCACATTACACACCATCATGGGTAAAGCCAGATAAAACAATACTTTCCGGTGATAAAGAAAAAAAACCAGCGAACTCCCATCGGCAATTACATTGACCACCTTACCCAAAGCCGATGCATTTAAAAAACCATACCCGATAATCCTTACAAAGGCAAACACCAACAAACTACCCGTGCCCGGCCCCACCAAGCCATTGTAGAAGCCCAGCACAGCACCAATGCAACCCATCAACCATGGCAATTGCGAAAACCCAACTTTGAAATCATCCGTCAAACCAAATTCCTTTTTGCGGTATACATAAAATGCAATCGCTGCCACCAAAACCAATATGAAGGGTTTGTACAAACTGGCAGGAATCAAACTTTGCACACTTGCTCCCATATAAGAAAATAAACCGGCCGCAATTCCGGAATACAACACGGGTTTCAGCGGAATACGCACGGATTTGCTATAGTTGTATGCAGCAACCAAGGTGCCAACCGCTGAAGCCAAGCGATTGGTACTGATGATGTTGGCCGGACTCAAATGCGGATACAAAACAAAAAAGGCAGGAATGGATACCAAACCGCCTCCACCAACAATACTGTCTATCAATCCTGCCAAAAAAGAAAATAAACAAAGCAACAACAAGGCATAATCCATCTGCAAATCAAATCATTTTTCTTCAAACCAGCCCACACACCCTGCTTGCAAAATTTTGGATCAGCATTTCCTGTTTTTTAAGGTCAAAAAACCTGGCAAGCAGTCGGGCGCCATTTCTTAAGGACCATAAAAAAAGCCGCGCGCCAAAGCACCCGGCCCAATGTACTTAATCTGTTTACTATGGTATGGTAAGGTATGAAGTTCCGTTTTACAGCGCATCGTATGCTGCCATACCCGACTCGTCGGGCAATACCTCTTCCCGTTTCAGGGTGACCGTCTTCGATTCGCGCTCGGGAACCTGCAGCCGTGAGTTCACCACCTCAAATTCGGTTTCGTCGTATTTGTAAATACTCCACTTGCCATTGGCAAACTCCAGCGACGTCAAATGATCTACCCAATCGCCACTGTTCAAATACGTTACTTTATTGCCATTCGATGCAATCACTTCGCGCATCTGCGGACGGTGAATATGCCCACAAATCACACAGTCGTATTCCTTCTCTGCAGCCAATTGAATGGCCGTTTCTTCAAAATCAGAAATGTATTTAACCGCGCCCTTCACACTTTTCTTGATCTTGGCAGCAAATGAAACGGGTCCCATACCCAATAATTTACGCCCCCCATTAATCAATCGATTGAGGCGTATGAGCAAATCGTATCCCTCACCGCCAAGCCGTGCCAACCAGCGTGCACGCTGAATGCTCGCATCAAATACATCACCATGAAAAACCCAGTGGGTTCTGCCATCAATCTGAAATACCAATTTGTTGCGCAAATGGATCAGGCCAAGCGATAACTCGCCAAACTTGCGCAATACATCATCGTGATTCCCTGTCAGGTAGTATACTTTCGTACCATTAACCGCCATTTTTAAAATTCGGCGTACCACCTCCATGTGCTCACGTGGAAAATAACTTTTCTTAAAATACCAAATATCAAAGATGTCGCCATTCAACACCAACGTGCGCGGTTGAATGCTTTTAAGGTAATTGTGCAACTCACGGGCATGGCACCCATATGTGCCAAGGTGAATGTCTGACAGCACAACAATATCAATTTCACGTTTCATTTCCGACCGGAAGCAATTTTCAAAAGATTAAGAAAAAACGATTATAAACTTTACCCCGCCAGATTTTGTACATAACGATCTTTATAAATCATTATAAATCAGCGAAATCCATCCTGATTTATCCACAAAATCCGGCGAATCCTGGTATATAAAA
>JAGWYI010000024.1 GCA_018969455.1 Bacteroidota bacterium
CCCCTGATTAAATCGCAGTGTGCCCAGGCTGGTTGTCATGATGCCATTTCTCACAAAGAGGGCGTATATATGGTTGATTACAACCATATTATGCAGTTTGTAAAGGCATTCCAACCCGCAAACAGCAAACTGATTAAGGTAATTACAACCACCCAGCAAGACGACCGAATGCCGCCGGCGCCGGCTTCTCCCTTGAGCACCACTCAAATCGATTTGATCAAAAAATGGATCAATCAAGGTGCGCTCAACAATGGTTGTAATGAAAATTATGGAAACTGTGATACCTTGAACATTACCTATGCAAATACCGTTCAAAAAATAATGAACGATCATTGCAATGGATGTCACTACAAAAATTCGACTGTGGGAGGCGGATTCGATTTTACCACTTATGCCAATGTAAAATCAAGCGCTCAAAGCGGCGACCTATACGGAAGCATCGCTTACCTGCCCGGTTACAATAAAATGCCAAAAGGTGGATCTGCCTTGTCGACTTGTGTGCAACAAAAAATTCTTGCCTGGATTCATGCTGGTATGCCCCAGTAAACAGCAAGTATACTTTACGCCGCCAGATTTCGTGCATAACGATCTTTATAAATCATTATAAATCAGCGAAATCCATCCTGATTTATCCACAAAATCCGGCGAATCCTGGTATAATTTGAATGGACAATTTTCGCCGCTCAGACGTTTATTTTACGGCTTCGGCAGCAGAAATATACCAGAGATGCTACCTTGAAACGTTATAATGGTGCTGATACCCCAAAAATCACTTTTTGAATCGCCTAAATTTAAAATACAAATGACACAAAAATCTTTTTTTTCTGCTTTGGCATTCACCCTGATGCTTTTTTTCGCTGGAAACTTGCAGGCTCAAAAATATTTCAGCCGTGCTGTGAAGGTCTCCTTCGACGCAACGACCAAATCATCCCCCGAAAAAATCAGTGCGGTTTCCAACAGCGGAACCCTGGTGATCGACAAGGCCACGGGCGCCGTGCAAACTGCTGTGCTACTCAAGGGTTTTCTGTTTGAAAAAGCCCTGATGCAAGAACATTTTAATGAAAACTATGTGGAATCGTCTAAGTATCCCAAAGCGGAATTCAAAGGCAAAATGGACAATCCGGCAGCGGTGGATTATAGCAAAGACGGAGTTTACACCGTGAACCTGCTGGGATCTATGAATTTGCACGGCGTAAGCAAGGAGTTGAAAACGCCGGCGACCATTACCGTGAAAGACGGCAAAATTTCGGCAAAAACCAGTTTTTTATTGCCTTTTGCAGATTATAAAATTGATATTCCCTCTGTAGTAGCAGACAAGGTCGCCAAACAAGCAAGCATTGAAGTTGTAAGCAATCTGGAATTGTTAAAATAACAGCCAACCGGCAAATAAACACAAGTCAGCGTGCTTCGGTGCGCTGACATTTTTTTTGGGTTAAAAATTAATCAAACGTTTGTTTAGTTTTTTCTCTTTGTTTAATTTTGCAACGCCTTCGGAAGCACAATCGGGCTTCGAGGCGACTCTTAAAAACATGCAGGAAATTACGACTGATAAACGACAGCATTTGCTCCAGGTGGCCGAATTGCTCTTTGCACAGCAAGGCTATGAGGCCGTTTCTGTGCGGCATCTGGCCAAAGAGGCAGGGGTAAATCTGGCTATGATCAGTTATTATTTCGGATCAAAAGAGGGATTGTTTGCCGCATTGATTGAAAATAAAATACCGCGCACCCGCGAGCGCCTGGAAGCTATTGCACAAATGAACATTGATCCCTGGGAAAAAATTTCCCAAACCATTGATGTATACGTGGATAATATGATGTCAAATCATCAATTCAGCCGGGTGATTATCCGGGAAATGTCGATTCATCAAAGGCCTGAAAATGTGCGACTTATCATAGATCAAGTGTCGAAAAACATGAAAATTATTCGGGGCTTTATTGAAGAAGGCCAAAAAAACGGACAGTTCAAGCAGGTAGACAATGAATTGACCCTTGCTTCTTTTTTTGGAACCCTTTCTACGGTGGTACACAATGGAGGTTTGATTTGTCAGCTGATTGATGCCAATAACGACGAAACAGTTGTCCAACAACCTTTCAAGGATCGGGTACGCGCGCATGTAAAGTCTTTGTTAAAAGGGCATTTGATTGCCTGATGATGAAAAGCATTCCAGAATACCACAGTGTGCCGGTTTAAATGGCGCTACTTTTTGGATGAAATTGCTGGTTTTAAACAATTTATGCCGAAAGGCATACCCGAAAAAAGCAGCGCAAGGGATATTATGCGCTGTATAAATGGTTTTAAAAACGCTGTCATGAATCTATTTACATCTGTTGGCAGGGGGTTTCTCCTGCTTTGTTTACCCCTGAACCTTTGGGCCCAAGCGTTTGAAACCAGGCGATTGACCTTGGATGAGTTGGTGCAACTCGGATTGGCTAATAGCAAACAACTGCAAATCAGCCAGGCCAAAGTTGCCGCTGCGCATGCCAAAACCAATCAATTGCACGATGCCTTTGTTCCCGCGCTCAGCTATTCAGGCGCCTACAACCGGGTGAGCGCCAATGTACCAGAATTCGGTTTTTTTCTTCCCAGTGGGGAATATAAAATTTTAAATCCGCTGATTCTCAATCAGTTTAGCAATCGGTTAAGCATATCCGAATCGGTATTTACCGGTTTTCGGGCGCTTAATGCGCTCAAAGCAAATGAATTTTTGGAGAATGCGTCTAAAACAGATGCAGAGCGGGATCAAAAGGATGTCCATTTGAATTTGCTTGCGGCAGGTATTAATTTGTACAAATTACAGGAGGCGCAGCAATCAATTAAAGCCAACCTGAATGCTGCAAAAAGCCGGGTTGCCGATTTGCAAAAGCTCCGCAGCCAGGGTGTTGCGCTCGACAATGATGTACTAAAAGCCGAATTGATGGTAAGCCAGCTCGAAACGGCCCAAATTGAAACTGAAAACAGCATTCGGGCCAACACATTTGCGCTTGCGGTTTTGCTCGGATTGCCGGAAACAAGTAATCTGGAAATTGATAGCACCGGTTTGAAAGCGCCCGTCGGCGAGTCAGTTCTGAACAGTTTTCTCGACAATGCCGGAAATCGAGCCGATGTACGTGCTGCCGGATTTCGCGCCCAGGCCTCGCAATACCAGATGAAGTTTACCAAAGGAACCATGCTGCCACTGGTGAGTGTGGGCGCCAATATGTACGTCAATAACCCGAACTCCCGTTTTTTTCCGCCAACGGCAACATTCCACACAACCTGGGATGCCGGCGTGGCACTCAGCTGGAATTTGAGCAACTTGTACACTGCGCGCCATACGCTGGATGAATCCAAAGCCAATTTATTGCAGGCTGGACTGCTTCAGAAACAACTGACAGATAACGCCCGCAGTGAAATTGCCAATCAATATTACAACTGGTTGACTGCACGCAGCAAAATGGATTTGGCCTTAAAGAGTTTGAAACAATCGATTGAAAATCAGAAAATTGTTAAGGCCCGATTGGATCAGCAAGTCGCTACGCCAAGTGATTTGCTCGATGCCGATGCCTTGCGCATCCAATCCGACATCAACCGGATTGCTGCGGAAGCCGAATTGCAACTGGCCTACTATAAGTTGTTGAAAAGCGCCGGAAAACTATAAAAAGCAGCCACCTGCATTTGCATAAAAAACACATTGTCATGAAAAAATCTACCATTCTTCGCACGGTTCTTGGCGCCGCCTTGCTCCTTGCCGCCGTATATGCCTTTAATGCTGTTCGGTTTATGCTCACCCACGAGGATACCGAAAATGCATACCTGGAAAGCGACATTACCACCATCTCACCAAAAATTCAGGGCTACATTACCGATGTTCGGGTAAAAGAAAACCAGGAAGTGCAGGCAGGTGATACCCTCTTTATGCTTGACAATCGCGAATACGTCCTTAAAGTATTACAAGCTGAAGCCGCCCTGAAAAATGCCGAGGCCAATGTAACGGCACTCAATGCCAATGCAGGCGCTGCCAATGCAAGCACGCGCACTGCAGAGGCCAATACGCAAAGCAGCGAAGCCCTTGTGGCCGTTTCCTCCGCAAGTGTGCGCACTGCCGAAGCCAATGTCGACGGCGCAAAAGCCAGGGCATGGCAGGCTGCACAGGACTTCAAACGCTATGATGTGCTGGTGAAACAAAACGCTGTTACCCAACAACAATATGACCTGGCTAAAGCAAATATGGAAAATACGGAGGCTGCTTACCAGGCAGCACTTGCGCAACTTGAAACAGCCCGGAAACAGGTGGAACTCAATCGCAAACAAACCGAAGCTGGTCGAAATCAAAAAATAGCTGTTGCCGGACAAGCCGATGCTGCCAACCGGAACGTCAACCTCGCCCAAACCCTGGTACAACAACGCAAGGTGGAACTCGATAACGCGCGCCTAAACCTGTCTTACACGGTTATTCTGGCCCCTGCTCATGGCGTAATCGCCAAAAAAACGGCCCAATTAGGGCAGTTTGTCAACATTGGAAGCCCTTTGTGCAGCCTGGTAAGCAATACAGGCCTTTGGGCAACTGCCAATTTCAAGGAAACGCAGGTGGCACATATGAAATCGGGCCAGGCGGTTACCATCAAAGTAGATGCCTACAAAGGAAAAACATTCAACGGCGCTATTGAAAGCATTGCACCTGCTACCGGGGCGAAGTTCAGTTTGCTGCCTCCCGATAACGCCAGTGGTAATTTTGTAAAAGTGGTGCAGCGAATTCCGGTAAGGGTTGCCCTTACCGATGCACCCGATGCCAATTTCCCCTTGCGCGCAGGCATGAGTGTAGAAGTAATCGTGCCCAATTAGGGTACCCCGGGGAAATGTTACCAAAAATAAAGGCCAGATTGGTGTGTAATTGAAAAATCTGTGCCGTTTCCTGTTTGCCCGCTTTATGGGCTTTTAATCCAACTCGAGGCTAAAAGGGCAGTTTACATTGAGCTTGGCTGCCCCGAAGGCCTTTTCTCTGAAATTTTGTAAAAAAAAGAATCATGGCAGTTTCGCGCTTAGCCCGGGCCATCATTGTCCTGACTACTGTCTCGGCGGCAGTTATGGAACTGGTTGATACTTCAATTGTCAACGTTGCCTTGTCCCAAATGGCTGGAAGCCTGGGGGTAACAATTGAAGACATAGCATGGGTAATTACCTCCTATGCCATTGCCAATGTAATCATCATTCCGATGACTGGTTTTTTGGCGGCTTATTTTGGTCGAAAAAATTATTACATCGGTTCCATGGTGCTTTTTACCCTGGCTTCCTGGTTTTGTGGAACGGCTACTTCTCTGGGGGCATTGGTGTTTTGGCGTTTTATTCAGGGTATTGGGGGAGGCGCCTTGTTGAGTACTTCGCAGGCCATTCTTTTTGATGCTTTTGAACCTAAAGATCGGCCCATGGCCAGCGGATTGTTCGGTATGGGAATTATTATGGGGCCAACCCTCGGCCCCACTATCGGCGGGTACATCCTGAATACCTACAGTTGGCCTCTTATTTTTACTGTAAATATACCCATTGGCATTGTGGCTACCATTCTGGCGGTTCTTTTCGTAGAACGTAAACCCGATGAAGGTACGCACCGAAAAGACATTGTAATTGATTATCCCGGAATTGCGCTGTTGGCTGTGGGCATTGGATCCTTGCAATATGTTTTGGAACGCGGAGAGTCGGAAGACTGGTTTTCGTCGCAATCCATTGTAGTTTGCTCCATCCTGGCTACTCTGGGTATGATTGGATTTGTTTGGCGGGAAATTACCATTGAACATCCCGTGGTGAACCTGCGGGTGATGGGCAACCGAACGCTGGCGCTCACTACTGTATTTACATTTGTAGTTGGTATCGGCCTTTTTACCTCTGTGTTTGTTTATCCTGTATTGGTTCAAAGGGTAATGGGGTGGACGCCATTGGAGACCGGCCTGTCGCTTTTGCCTGCCACTGCCATTGGGGTTATATTAATGCCTATTATAGGTAAAAGGATGTCAACCGGCGCCTCTCCGGTACCTTTTGTGTTTGTGGGGTTTATTTTGTTTATCATATTTGGCTGGATGTCGGCCGGTGTGAACGCTCAGGCGGGAAAATGGGACTTTTTCATTCCCTTGGCGCTGCGTGCGGTGGGCATCAGCATGGTGCAGTTGCCCTTGATCAACCAGGCAGTCGCCGGTTTGCAGCAAAAAGACTATCCTTCCGGCATTGCCCTCAACAATATGATTCGGCAATTGGGCGGGGCTTTTGGCATTGCCATAGCCAACAATTATGTCGCCCGGCAATTTGCCCAACATAAATCGGATTTGGTGGCACAAACTGTAGTAGGCAACCCTATATTCGACGAGCGAGTGTCCAATGCAACCCTTAATATTATGGCTCGAACAGGTAAAACAATGGGAGATGCGAGTGCCATGGCATACAATCAAATCAACTATGCCGTTGAAAAACAAGCCTATTTGCTTACGTATCTGGATACATTTAAACTCATTTCCTTGTTTTTTATCCTGGTTTTCCCGTTGATCTTTTTCATTCGGGTAAATAAAAAAGCGCCTCCAACGGCAGCCGAAAAAGAGGCTATGTCGGAGGCGCATTGAATTTCTCCTGTTTCGATGGCGTCGAATTTATTCGGCGCCATCGGATTGGGCGCGGGCAATGGCCAAATTGCCAATCCGTACGCCCGAGACTTTACCGGCATCACAATCCATGGGGTAATGGATGCCGCCATATACCCGCGAAATAGACGCTTCTGATGCTTTTGACTCCAAATCGTTTTTAGCAGACGGGAAAATATGGCTTAAAATGGTCGCTCCTGCCCAGGAAAAAGTTGAGTGTCCAGACGTATAAGCCGGAAAATTGGGCAAACCAGTGAGTGTTTTAATCTTTGGATCCATTTGGGTCGGGCGAGGCACCATGTAAAAATACTTGATATCCCAACAAGTTATACCGGCATCCATCATCGACATGCCCAAAAGGGCAAATGTGCGGGCAGCACGAACTTCGCTCTGCTGCGCCTTGTACACCAATTCGGCGGTAAAGTAATTCCAGTGCCCGGGTGGAGTATAGGTTCCGGTACCATCTGCCCAAAAATGAACAATGCGCATCTTGTCGCGGTCGTTCGGGTCTGATTCTTTCCGAACCGACTCCAATTGGGCCTGAAATTCGGCAGAATTGGTGGAAGGGGGCGCTGGCGGACGAATGGCTGCGATATCTGCTGCTGGGAACAAGAATGGCTTCACTTGGCCAAATAAAGGCAACATGGGTGGGCGACTGGGTACATCCTGACTCAACCAGGGCGTTTCGCCACGTGTTACGGCCGACTGACGCAGACTGTCCCAGATGGCCTGCGTGCCGATGGCGTTTTTCATTTTATCCGTTTTCGCACGATTCAATACCTTTTGTCCGATGGCCTTTCCCAATGCCAGGCCTGCACTGATGTCGGAATCGGTTGCTGCTCCTGCCCACTTTTTATATTGTGCAGCTTCCGCTACTTTTTCATTGATTAAGCTCGTATCGGCAGGGAAAAGCGCCCGAAGCATCACATAGGCAGCACCGGCTGCTACGGCATCTTCGCACGGATAACCCGGCAAATTGTTTTTGGGTACCAGCGGAACGATGCTTGGGTCGGTATTGTAGGTGCTATTCCTTTGGTATTTGTTTTTATAATACCAGGCGGCTACCAATGCATCGTATTGTGCTACAGCAGCATACGCATAAGCGCGTGCGGCATAAGGCGGATTTGCGAAAGGAAACTGCGGATAATTGAAGGGATTGTTGGCATCCGGAATAGGGTAGGTATTATCGTCTTTTGGCGCTGGCGCCAGGTTGTGTTTGGCAACCAATTCACGCAAAATTTCATTCCACCGAAGTATGCTGCCTGCGCTCCAGTAGCTAATTGCTTTCTTTTGGGTGGCATTGGCTCCTGCTGCTGCTTGCTTGGTTGCGGCAACTTCTGCAAGATATGCTGGGTCGGTCGCAGCTGTCGGGGCTGCAAGCGCTACCTCATCGGCGGTAACCAGCACAACGGTTTTCCAGGAGCCCGCATTAACATCCTGATTGGATGGGGTAAGCTGAGCCAAATCGCTTAAGTTTTCCTGAATGTCTTTGTTGCAACTCCCAAAAGCGATAAGCGTCAAAACGGCAATAAAAATCGTGACTAAGTGCTTTTTCATGGTATCTTATTGTTTTTTTGGGTTAAAATTGAAAAATTTGGTCACACCCAGTGACCAGGAAAAGGATTTGCCCACATTGCGGCCTTGTACCACTTGCATTGCAGTTCCCAACAATTGCAAATCGTCAAGGAAAGGGAAGCGGTAAAATGCGGTTACACCAACCCGTGTGGCATCCATGTTATTGGACAAAAACGGCATGTCCTGACGGCGAATATCAAACCCGCCCAGCGTGGCATCGTGTTGGGCCAGGAATTCGGCGCCCCATCGGAAACTATAATACCCGCCTCTGAAGGCAAACTGGGCAGCATCGGGCATGGCAACCTCGCTGGAATAGATTTGGTGGGTGGTATAATAGGAAGTTCGATCGATGCTTACATTAGACCGGCCTATATACGCTGCACTCAATAAAAAGGTCAAATGTTTGGCGCCCGCAAAATGCAAAATACCCCTGCCCCAAAGCGTTTTGCTGTGTAAACCAATGGATAAGGGCAGATAATCTGCTACGTAATTGGTGCTCGGGATGGACCCCCCTGCAACCACCTGACCAGAAAGTTTTCCACCTAAAACGTTGGTTTCAAACGCTTTGTACTTGATGCCCAGGGTGAAATCCTGAAATCCACGCTGGCCTGTGAGGGTGCCGCTGCTGGCATTGGTCCATACAAACGGCAACATGGCAATGACGTTGAGCCGGTTAAAAACCCCGTAATTGGCCATAACAACCGCATTTTGGGTAGTTAAGGTGCCAATATTGCCATTGGTACGCAATAAGGAGCCTTCCCAATAGTGATCCCAAGCATCATGGTTGTATAGGACGCCTGCACAGAGGTATCTTTTGTCCATAAAAATGCCATCTGACAGGGATTGAGCGTTCGCATAAAGGGAACAACCCAAAAACAGGAAAAAGAGTAGTTTTTTTCTCATTTGAATAAATGTGAGTATTTGGAATAAAAACGGATGCAAATTCAAGGTATTTGAACGGATATTAACTTAGAATAGACTTAGGTTTTCCTTAGAAATTACTTAAAACAAGGGCTTGACGAACAAATGAACCGCCATTAATTCCTCCCTGCTCTATAGCCTGGTATTGCGGACCCAGTTTATTTTTCATTTAGAACCGCCTGAGAGGCAGTATTCATTGTTATGTTATGTGTTAATTTTCAGTAATTTAGGTATGGGGGCATGTGAAAAGCGCAGTAAGCGAAGTACAATAACCCGCCGAAATACAAGAGAAGGTTAAAAAAAAGCAATAATTTGATTTATTTTGCCCTTGCTCCTGTTTTCCAATTGTTTGCTCTCTACAATTGCGTATGCGTATTTTGGTCATTGAAGATGAAATGAAAACCCTGCAATCCGTTCGTCAAGGACTGGAAGAGCAAGGCTGGCTTGTGGATGTTGCATACGACGGAGAAACCGGGTTGCGACTTGCCCGGCAAAACGTTTATGATGTGATTTCTTCCGACATCATCGTTCCGGGCATTAATGGATTGGAATTTTGCCGACAATTGCGCAAAAGTGGCATCTATACCCCCGTATTATTGCTTTCGGCGCTGGGTGAGCTGGAAGACAAAGTGCTTGGCCTTGAGGCAGGCGCCGATGATTACCTAACAAAACCTTTCGAATTCAGGGAGTATTTGGCCCGAATCAAAGCCCTTGAACGTCGTAAAACAGCAGGTTTCCAGCAAAATGACCAAATTTTGCGTTTTAATACCCTTGAATTGGATCTGAACGCCAAATTGGTACGCAGAGCCGGGAAACCCATCAACCTCACTCCTCGAGAAATGGCCCTTCTGGAGTACCTCATGCGGCATCCCGGAAAGGTACTTTCCAAAATAGAAATAGCAGAAAAGGTGTGGGATCTTGATTTTGATACAGGTACCAATCTCATTGAAGTGTATGTCAATTATTTGCGCAATAAGATTGACAAAGGATTTGATCAAAAACTGATTCATACCCAATTTGGTCAGGGCTATGTGTTGCGAGAGGAGTAATTACCTACAGCGCCGGCTTGTTACACGCTTGAAACCGACAGGCGCATGTTTAAAACAGATTCTAGGCATTCATTCTTTACGAAGTATCATCTGCAAATTGGGGAATCCAGGCGCTTGAATCCGACTTGATCGAAGCTCATTTTGCTCATTTTAGGGAAGTAGTGCTATTTTTATCCTGAAATCAAATTTTCTTTATTTATTTGCGAAGCGAACAGGGTTTTTACAAATCCGGTTTTGGAAAAAGTTTAATTGGAATTCAAGCGTAAGCCGAAATGAAGCAATTCTACAAAAATTTGATTCTCAGTTTTTTATTGTTGGTGCTCAACGGATATTCCGCACAAGCACAAAGCACTGTGCGCGGTAAAATTACCGATGCCGAAAATGGGGAACCGCTTATTGGTGCAGCCATAGCCCTGGTTGCCGAAGGCGGCGGTACCATATCCGATTATGAAGGAAACTTCCAAATCAAGGTTCCGGTTTTACCTGCAACCTTGCGAATTGCCTATACGGGTTATGCAACCCAGGAAGTGCAGGTGTCAGATGCCAGCCAGCGCATCCAAATTAAAATGCAATCCAACGTAATCCTCATTGAAGAAGCAGTCGTGCGCGGCCAGCGTATTGATGAAAAGCAAAAAGCGGCGCCGCTTACCGTGGAAAACCTCGATGCGATTGCCATCAAACAAACGGCATCGGTGAGTTTTTACAACGGATTGGGTAATTTGAAAGGCGTAGACCTCACCACGGCGTCTTTGGGTTTTACCATTATCAATACCCGCGGATTTAATTCTACCAGTCCGGTTCGATCTCTCCAGATCATTGATGGTGTAGATAATCAGGCGCCTGGCCTGAATTTTTCGCTCGGTAATTTTCTGGGCGCCAGCGATTTGGACGTGCAAAAAGTGGATTTGATTGTAGGCGCCAGTTCTGCATTTTACGGTCCCAATGCTTTCAACGGGGTAATCAGCATGCGTACCAAAGATCCGTTTGTGCTCAAGGGCCTCAGCGTATCGCTTAAAGGCGGCGAAAGGGACCTGTTGGAAGGCGCCTTCCGGTATGCCGATGCATTCAAGAACAAGAACGGCCTTGATTTTATGGCGTTTAAACTCAATTTCTTTGCCTTGCGCGCCTATGATTGGGTTGCTGATAATTATGATGCCGTTACGGGTACCAGTACGGGAAAACTGTTTACACCCAATCAAAATCCCGGGCGAAACAACGGGGTCAACATCTACGGCGATGAAACTTCCTACGATTTTACCTCCCCTGCCGATTTGTATTCCTCTCGAGCCGGATTAAATGTATACCATAGAACCGGTTACAAAGAAGTTGATTTGGTAGATTATAATACCAAAAATATCAAGTCGAGTGCCTCCTTGCATTTTCGTTTGCGGCCTAGCGAGGAAAATCAGTCGCCTACCCTCACTTTTGCATCCAGCTTCGGAAATGGAACAACTGTATATCAAGGAGATAACCGCTTTCGTTTGCGCGATATTTTATTCTTCCAGGAGCGTATAGAACTCAGTAAATTGAATAAATATTTCGTTCGGGCTTATGCGACCTTCGAAAATGCCGGAAATTCATATGATCCGTATTTCACGGCCCTGAAAATGCAACAATACGCCAAATCGGATGCGCAATGGGATGCCGATTATCGCCGTTGGTGGGGCCTCAATAGCCTGGGAGGCGTTTTCAATAAAATGAAAGCCATGGGGTATGGCCCGGGTAACGACAACCTGGCACTCGAACAGTGGCAAAAAGACCACCGCGATTTGCTGGCAACTTATCACAGCCAGGCTGCTGCATTTGCCGATTTGCAAAGCATCAATGACAAGGAAACCAAAGATTTTTTTGTTCCGGGTACCGCCCGTTTCGATTCTTTGTTTAACGCCATTATTTCCAGAAAATCCAATTCCCGCGAAGGTGGAACCAAATTTTACGACAAATCTTCGCTGTATCACGTACACGGTGAATATCATTTTACCCCCAAATTTATAGATGAAATCATCGTAGGAAGTAATGTGCGCTTTTACCGCCCGGTTTCTGACGGAACCGTTTTTAAAGATACCAATGGCATTAAAATTCGGAATTCAGAATGGGGCTCCTACCTGGGCGCTGAACAAAAATGGGGCAATTGGAAAGCAAATGCCACCATTCGTGTCGATAAAAACCAAAATTTTAATTTTATTTATACCCCTGCCGCCTCACTGGTGTGGAACCCAGGCATCAACAACTACCTCAGGGTTTCTTTCTCCTCTGCCATCCGCAACCCAACACTGGCCGATCAATACCTCAACCTGAACGTAGGGCGTGCCACGCTGATCGGAAATCTGGACGGGTTTGACAGCCTGATTACCCTTGAATCTTTTAATGAATACCGAAACTTGCTCGACCGCAGCAAACTGGTTTATCTTAATCTAAAACCCATACAGCCCGAAAAAGTTAAAACCTTCGAATTGGGCTACCGAACAACCTTATTCGATCGCGTTTATATCGATGCCGGGTATTATTACAGCATTTACAACGATTTTATTGGGTATAACATCGGGCTCACAGCGCAATTCAACAACATCGGGTTGCCCGAAAACATCAAAGTGTGGCGCGTGGCATCAAATGCTACCCAAACTGTTACCACTCAAGGCGTTGCTATCGGTTTAAATTACTACTTCCAGAAATATTTCATGCTTACCACCAATTATTCCTGGAATCAACTCAATACCAAATCCGATGATCCGATTATTCCGGCTTTCAATACCCCGCGCAACAAATTCAACATTGGGCTCTCCGGCCGAGATATCGGATGGAAAATTTTGAAGGGAAATACGTTTTGGGGTTTTAATGTGAATTACAAATGGATACAAGGATTTACCTTTGAGGGCTCTCCTCAATTTACCGGCGACATTCCAACTTATGACCTGCTCGATGCCCAAGTAAACTGTCTGGTTCCCAAATGGAATATGACCTTTAAATTGGGGGCATCTAATTTGTTGAACAACATGCAGTTCCAAACCTATGGCGGACCCAGAATCGGGCGAATGGCCTATATTTCTTTTGTGTACGACTTTGCTAAAAAATAAAACCCGGGAAAACCTGCAACATTAAAAACCTGTTTATCACAAAATTTTTAACTCACATGAAAAAATTGACACTCCTGCTCCTTTTGTGCGCTTTTGTTGGCCAAATTCAAGCACAGCGCTACATCTCGGAGGTCTTTAGTTCCGCAACAAAAACAACAAATGTTCCTTACGGCACCAATTTTACTGCCCTCACCCTGGCAGTAACCGGACACACTGCCCGTCAGCCACTGGTGATGAATTTGTACCAGCCTGAAGGCGACGTGGAAACAGCGCGACCCTTGGTTATTTACCTCCACACCGGTAACTTCCTGCCTTACCCGCAAAATGGTTCTTGTGGCGGTACCATCAACGACGCTGCTGCCGACGAATTTGCAAAACGCCTGGCTAGAATGGGATACGTGGTTGCTGTAGCCGACTACCGCACCGGCTGGAATCCAATCGCTTCCGGACCAACCGGCGAACTGACCCGTCGCGCTACCCTGATCAACGCTGCTTACCGTGGTGTGCAGGATGTACGCTCTTGCATCCGTTATTTCAAGAAAACCGCAGCATTGGGTGGAAACCCATTCCGCGTAGATACCTCCAAAATTGTAGTTTGGGGGCAAGGTACAGGTGGTTATATCTCTCTGGCTGCCAATTCGCTCGATAAATACTCTGAAATCCTGTTTACCTCTATCCCGCGCAAATTCCAACTCCCAACGGGATTGCCTGCACCAAATGATTGGCTGCCAATGGTGTTGGAAGCATACAACGGTAACATCTACGGAACCAGCGGCCCGCATGTATCGGATGCGTTTTACAACCAGGCAACTGGTGGCGCTTACCCGGTTGGCGATACCCTCGCTGTACCCAATCACCCCGGATATACTTCCAATTTCCAACTGTGCGTACACACCGGCGGCGCATTGGGCGATAGCTTGTGGCTCGAAAAAGGCGATGCGCCAATTATCAGCTACCAGGTGCCTGCCGACCCATTCGCACCATACGGAACCGACATCCTGATCGTACCTACCACCAATGAGCCTGTTGTAGAAGTTTCCGGCGCCGATGACGTGCAATCTATCGTCGCACGCCTGGGTAACAATGCCATTTTTAATGGAATTCCCGCCAGCGTAGATCCTTACGGTGCAGTTGCCAACAGCCGCAACGCCGGCCGTAACGGACTGTTCCCATTGCCACAAGCACCAACCAACTCTGCTCCTTGGGAATGGACTACTTACTCCAATCCGCCTTCTGGATGTAATACCGACCCGGTTCCTGCACAACTCTACATCGATACCATCATCAAATACTATGCACCACGTGCTTGCCTCGCACTCGGTTTGCCTTGCGGATTCGTTGATACCAAGGAAATCAACAGCATCGAAGTAGGTTTGGATGTGGCCCCAGTGCCTGCCGCTGAAGCCGTGAATTTCAAAGCCCAAGAACCCATCAAATCAATCCTGGTTTTTGACATCAACGGCCGTATTGTTCGTACTTTCAACGAAATTAATGCCAATAACTTCAGCATCCAACGAAATGGACTTGCCAATGGCATGTACTTCGCTCAGGTTCTGTTCGATAAAGGTTTCGTGAAACGCAAATTGGTATTCGCCAATAATTAATGGAGTAATACAGGCGCTCCAGCACTGACAGATCACTGATAAGGGCCCTTCAAAATTTTATATTTTCTGGTGCTCTTTTATGCAATGACAAAATGCCGGGAAAATGTTGAAAAACATTTTTCCGGCATTTTAATCCTATGCTTAACCCAATCCAGCTTGCCTGAAAAAACGGCTTTGCTGCTTATCCTGTGAAAATATTGCTGGAAAACAACCAATAAACTGAAAAAGAACCCGTTCTATACCAGGATTCGCCGGATTTTGTGGATAAATCAGGATGGATTTCGCGGATTTCTAATGATTTATAAAGATCGCTGTGCCCAAAACCGGGCGACGTGAAGTATATAGCAATTTCAAGGGTGCGCACTTGCCTTTATTTCGAAATTACATCCCGGGCAAACGCAATTCGGGGCTTCCAATAGCTCGATTCTGACACATTTTCCACGATAACACCCCGGCTGGTGGTGCTGTGAATACATACAATGCCTTTGCTGGTATGCTCTACAACCAATCCCACGTGCTGAATCCGGCTGCCATCCTTAAAAAAAAGCAAATCACCCGATTTTAAGGCCTCTAAAGTTACCATTTTGCCTTGCTTGGCCTGCTCAACCGAGGCTGGTGATAATACGATGCCAAATTCCTGCATGACATAACTGGTAAAACCAGAACAATCAAATCCCGTTTTGGGGCTACCTCCAGCATATTTGTAGGGACTACCAATGTAATTCTTGGCATATCCAATAATATCACGCCTCAATTGGGTCGTTCCAGCCGGTTTTTCAATACGCCCTCCGGAACCAGAAACTGATTTCATGCTGCTACAAGCACTAAAACCCAACAATTGAAGGGAGGCCCAGCCAAAAAATACTAAAAATCGGAAATTAAAAAATCGAAACATGGATGTAAATTATTGGGTTATTTTGAATGACTTGCCGCCTTTTCTGAGGCTTGCACAACGCTGATTTTACATGATTTAGGTCGAAGACCCAAACATATATACCAGGATTCGCCGGATTTTGGTATAACTTAATTTCGACGCAGACATTGTGCGCAAAATTAATAAGAGTCTGTTAAATGTTATATTTTCGATTAATGCGGCATGGGTTTTTAGCCAGACTATGCGCATTTTTCAAGCATAATGGGCAATGCCGTTGACGCAATTATAACACAACGGAATATACTTATCTCGCTATGCCACAATGTTCTGGTAAGCGCTCCCAGGTGTTAGAGGCGATAAATTTAAACTGCTCTGCGTATGAGGCATTATACCAGGATTTACAGGATTTTGTGGATGAATAAGGAATGATTTTGCTGATTAGTAATGATTTATAAAGATCGTTATGCACAAAATCCGGCGGCATAAAGTATATAATATGTATAACATTGTCATTTATTGATATAAGTTAGAATTACGTAAAAAAACGCACACTGAATAGTATATTACTCGGTATTGAAGAGGGATAGCAAAATCTAAAACATCCAATT
>JAGWYI010000612.1 GCA_018969455.1 Bacteroidota bacterium
TCCTTGCAACAATCCGAAGAAATTGAATAATTGTCATTGCCTAGTTAATAAGTTTCAAATCCAAACCTGCTTACCTTTTCCAAATGTCGCCGCCAACCAGTTCACGCAACAAAACAGCTTGCTGCTCTGCATCTAATTGAGCAGTGATGAGTGACTCTCGTGCATTGTTGTATGCGGAACGTACGGTACCATATTCAGCAACGGTAATATTCCCCTCCCGAAAATATTTCTCGGCAACTGAAAGTATGATTCGGGCCGACTCAACTGCTTCTGATTTGGATTTTACCATTTGGAGACTGGTTGCCAACTGGTAATAACTTGAAATGACCATTTTTCGAACATCGTTTTTGATGCCTTCCAATTCTTCCAGGAGCCGCTCCCCTTGCAGTCGAGCCATCTGGGTCTTCTTTCCGCGGGTGAGAATGTCTGCGCCATTAATTTTTATGGAAACATTGGCGTTAAATCCCGTTTGCTTTCGATCGGTGAGTACATAAGTCGTGCCTAATACGCCGGAATTTGCATCCAGAGAAGACCCATTTCCATACAAACCACTCAAGTTAAAGGAAAGTAACTCCCCTACACTTCTTTTTTGAATGGAAATTGCCAGCGCCTGCCGCTCCATATCAAGCTGTTTTGCTTTAATTTCAGGATTTTTTTGGAGCGCAAGCGCGCACAACTCTTCAAAAGGACGCAATTTTAAATCTAATAGGGGCGAGAGGCTGTCGCGCCTGGGATACAGATTGGTTTTCAGGCTGTCGTTTTGTGCCCTGGCATCTGTGGGGTGAAACCATAAAATAAGCAATACCAAAAAAAAACCAGCCATTTGCTGCAATCGATGCAGCGCCCTGCGTCCCCAGGCAGGAAATGGAAACTGTTTCTGCATAAACGGCTTCTCGGTCCAAACAAAAAAGATTGCCGAAGCGACCCAAATAAACGGCAAACAAAACACCAGTTGTAGCAAGTAATTCACCCAAAAGCCGCCAGGAATGTATATTTTATTTGTAATTTGCATTAAACCTTCCAACAAGGGCAAGTGCGTCAGATAAATGGTGTAACACATGCCTCCGGTGATGGCAATCCAGGTATTTTGTAAAAACTTCCGATACAAAACGCCTTTAAATGCACCCGCAAACAAAAAAAACAAGGCAACATCAAACACCAAACTTTTCCAATATTCACTCGTCCAGGTATAGCACATCACCACAAATCCGGTAAGAGCCAGGATGTCCCAAACCCAATGCCGGTTTGTACCCGGTTTCCATTCATTCAAAAACAAATCGCAAAGTAGAAAACCAATTAAAAAATGTTGTAACTGGCCCAGAATACTCGCTTTCAGCCAAAATGGAATGGGGCCGCCAGAATAAGTTTGCAGACTTATCGCCAAAACCATGAAGGCAAGTATGCCCACGCGGCGTAGGGTGACTTTTGAAATTCGGAAATAGGCGTTGGCTAAAAAAGGCGCAATGAGATAAAACTGAATTTCCACTTCCAAAGACCATGCAACCGGGTTGATGCGTGTGTAATCGTGGTAAATCAGATTGTGGGTATAGGTAACGGTTGCAAGCCAATGGGGCAACATTTCGCTCCAGACATAAGTGCCTTTGGCAAGCAAAACGGCTGCAAAAACGGTCATCCAGATCAAATAGGGAGGCTCAATGCGGGTAAGACGGCGAAAATAATAGGGCTTGAGCGGAACTGCAGGCCGATTTTGTAAAACTGATTTGCCAAATGGCAAAGCCAAAACAAATCCGCTGATGGCAAAAAAAAGAAATACGCCCACCGTGCCACGGCTGATAAAAAACGCCAAAGGATCGTCGAATAAAGCAGCCGGTTTCGATATCTGGGTATATCGATAGTACCTTTCAATCATGTGTTGAAGCACAACCGGTAATATGGCAACAAAACGCAACCCATCAATCTCGGGCATCCAGGCAGCGCCCGACGTTGTGCGTCGAAGCAATTCTTGCAATCGGGTCATATGAAACTGAAGCAGTGTGATGGACACTGCTTATGCAAAAATGGCTCCATTCTCAATTACACATGCGCCTACTTTCGGATTTTGACCGTTTTTCAGGTAAAAATGAACTCAATTTACCTTTTTTTGGGTAAAAATACAAATGCTTTTTGCCAGGCATATTGCTACGCCAAGTGGCTTAAAAATGCAATCGTGCCATCATGGCATCGGTTAAGGGATCTGATGATATGCCGTAACCATTCACCAAGGTGCCTTTGAGGCCGTGTTTTTCGGAGGAAATGGCATAAAGTACACTCTCATCGGAGGGGTCGGTCATGCCCTCAAACCGGTAATAATGGTCTACTTGAAAATCTTCGGGGTGAACTTGAATGGATCCGGACCGACATTCCAGACATGCATGGCTTAAATTAAAATCCTCGGTATATCCCATGTTGCGAAGGGCGTCGAGTGCGGTGCTGAGTGTTTCAAAATTTTCCATTGTATCGGGTAGTACAAAATGTGAAATTGAATGCACCACAAATATATATGTATTCTGGGGAGCAAAAAATTTCTTATACTTTACACCGCCAGATTTTGTGCATGACGATCTTTGTAAATCATTAGAATTCATCGAAATCCATCCTGATTTATCCACAAAATCCGGCGAATCCTGGTAT
>JAGWYI010000613.1 GCA_018969455.1 Bacteroidota bacterium
AACGTGCAGTTTGGTGAAGCAAACGGGGTCGTATTTTTGTGTAACAGTATAAGAAACAAAGAGTTGTGTGCTTTGGGGTGTTCCCTTGCTGACAATCAGCGTTTCTTTGCTGCCCATGGCCGCGCGGATGCGCGCGGCAATTTTCTCGGGTTCGTTCACGAGATCCATGATTTCCTCCGAATAGAGCACGAGCAAGCGCTTGCGGTCGGCCGCAGCCGCGCGCACGATTTCTTCGATTTTATCGGTCTGTTTGAAGGAAGTCACCTCGATCACCAGGTCGTTGGTTTCGAAAGCAAAATCGTAGGTGTAGTTTTCGTCGTATCCTTCATCGGGAATCCGGATCGGGTTGTCGTCCTTAAAATAGGGGTCAAGCACCTTTTTCCACAAATATTGTTCAAAAAACTGCTCTTTGGCACGGTACACAAAACTGGAGCGGCCTTGAATCATCCCCTGGTTGATCAGTTTTTTGGCAAATTCACGCTCCGGCACAACACCCAGGTCGTACAAAAAGTGATTCCAAAAACGGCTGTACAGCAGGTGCCCTACCGCATGTTCGGAGCCGCCGATGTACAGGTCAACCGCCTGCCAGTAGTCTACCGCTTCCTTACCCACAAAGGCTTCGGAGTTGTGCGGGTCCATGTATCGGTAAAAATACCAGGAAGAACCTGCCCAACCGGGCATGGTACTCAATTCATACTCATAACTGCCACCATCCGGCGCATTGTAACGCCAGTTTTCGGCCCGTCCCAAGGGTGGTTCGCCCGTTTCCGTAGGCAAATATTTATCCACCAATGGCAATACCAGGGGCAAGTCTTTTTCTTCCAATAAATATGGAATCTCGTCTTTGAAATAAACCGGAACCGGTTCACCCCAGTAACGCTGCCGACTAAACACCGCATTGCGCAGTTTATACTGAGTTTTTCCTTTTCCAATCCCTTGTTGCTCAAGCCATTCGATCAATTTTGGCACTGCTTCCGCGTAGGTCAAACCATTAATCATACCAGAATTGATATACCGTCCGTCTTTGCTGGCATCGGCCGCTTCCGCCAAATTTTGCTGTGCATCCGAAATGGCCACAATCGGTAATTTGAAATGGGTGGCAAAATTCCAGTCACGCTGATCACCAGAAGGTACCGCCATCACCGCTCCCGTTCCATATCCTGCCAGCACATAATCGGCAATATATACCGGAATGCGCGCCGAATTAAACGGATTGATGGCATAAGCGCCCGTAAATGCACCCGTCACTTTTTTGGTTTCAGCCATGCGCTCAATATCTGAACGCGAACCCGCCCAATTCATATAATGTTCCACCTCCGATTTGCAGGCATCAGTTGTCAACATCGGAACCAACTCATGTTCAGGTGCCAAAACCATAAAAGTAGCCCCGTAAATGGTATCCACCCGCGTTGTAAATACTTCAATTTGAACCCCTTCGTGGCCTTCTACCGCAAATTTCACCGAAGCGCCTACCGATTTGCCAATCCAGTTGCGTTGTTGCTCCTTGATGGCATCCGACCAATCCACGGTTTCCAGGCCTTCAAGCAGGCGGTCGGCATAGGCCGTGATGCGCATGCTCCACTGTTTCATGCGTTTGCGTTCCACGGGATACCCTCCGCGCTCACTCACCCCGTCCTTGATTTCGTCGTTGGAAAGCACCGTGCCGAGGGCCGGACACCAGTTTACAAACGATTCTTCGGGAAATGTAAGCCGGTATTTGAGCAACATCAATTGTTGTTCTTTTTCGGTCCAGGCGTTCCATTCCGCCGCCGTAAAAGCAGGGGTTTCGTCATCGCATACCGCCAGCACCCCTTTATTGCCATGTTGGGCAAAATGAGCAACTAAAGCGCTGATCGGCAATGCTTTATCTGCCTTTTTATCGTAATAATGGGCAAACAATTGCATGAATATCCATTGCGTCCAGCGGTAGTAATCCGGATTGCTGGTGCGCACTTCCCGACTCCAATCGAACGAAAAGCCGATATTATCCAGTTGTTCGCGGTAGCGGTTGATGTTTTGCACCGTGGCTACTTCCGGGTGAATCCCCGTTTGAATGGCATATTGTTCTGCCGGCAAGCCAAAGGAATCATAACCCATCGGGTGCAGCACATTGAACCCTTTGAGGCGTTTGTAGCGCGCCATGATATCACTGGCGATATAACCCAGCGGATGCCCAACATGCAAACCCGCTCCGGATGGATACGGGAACATATCCAAAATATAAAATTTGGGTTTGTCGCTGTGATTGACAACTTTATAAGTTTCTTGGGCCTTCCACCAGGATTGCCATTTTTTTTCAAGATCGCGCGGGTTGTATTCCATGTCTTGTCTGAGCCTCAGAACTAAATTTTCCGTTTTAATTTTGTGCGGCGGCAAAACTAATGGTTATCGGCGAATTAAATTTCTGAAATGCAAATTTCCAGGCAGGAAAACACGATTCGCCCCCAGCCATTACTTCGGATTTTTTGTTCTATTTATCAAAAATGGGACGCATGTATTTCCTAAAAATTCGTATTTACAGTTTTTTTCCAGGATTTGCCGGATTTTGTGGATAAATCAGGATGAATTTCGCTGATTTATAATGATTTATAAAGATCGTTATGCACAAAATCTGGCGGCGTAAAGTATA